>MNRZ01000018.1 GCA_001916215.1 Clostridium sp. CAG:307_30_263 | reverse complement strand
TTTTAAAACACCAATTGCTAAAAATGGTACAAAATAAAATGAATATTTAATAGTTTTTGTTCAGCGTTATAGCCATAATTGTTTTTAGATATTTTAATTGCAAATTCAAATTTGCTTTGATTTGCAAATTTTTCTAAAGAATTAAGTGTACCTCTTCCTTTTTTACAATCAACATATATAGTTGTTTTTATAATATCTCTTTGCAAAAAAAGTTCCTCTACTAGATAACTTTCCCCACTTGTCTAGCATTATAAATAGTTAAGGTTTTTTTTCTTTTATCAATTTTCCAATTTATTAATTTTTGTAATGCAATTCGTTCCATAGATAAAATCTCCTTACAATTAATATTTTAGTATGATTATGAAATGCTATCAAAAAAACAAGATAAATTGCACCTAGAAGGAGTTTTAAAAAACTATAAATTGCACGTTTTGCTATAAATTGCATGTTTTGGCATGTTATATATTTTATATAAAATTCGAAAACGTATAATAATTATATAGTTTTACATTTATTTTAAACGAGTAAATGTTGATTTATTATAATCAATATAGCCATCCTTTTTTAAGTCTGATAAAGCTTTTGAAAGTGCACTCCTTTCAAGACCTAAATAATCCGCAAGTTCTTGTCTGTTATAAGGAATTTTAGTTGGATTATGCAAAGAAGAAATAGTATTGCTTAAATATTTTAAAATCTTATCCTTTGTTTTTTGTTGACCAAGTTCACTAATCCGTTTTTTTGAACTATTACTTGTTCTTGCTAATTCCATTATGCATTCTTTTATAATTGCTTGATGACGAGGACATCTATTTTCACAAGGAGTGAACAGCTTATTTAAATCAGCAATAAGTACTATAGAATCTTCTGTAGCATAAAGCTCTTCTTGATAGAATGAAATATTAGGATCAATATATTCAAGCCCAAAAAACATATCATGGGAATAATCTTTGATAGGAATAGCTGTTCCATTAACATCAAAAAAGGCTGTTCTAAGGTTTCCCGAAAGAACTAGGTAAGCATTTTTAGCAGGATTTCCTTCATATTCAATAATTTCATTAGACTTGAAGGTTTTAATTCTAATATTTAAACATCTTAAAATAGCATTGAAATCGAGAGGACTTAATTTTTTAAAGAAAATTGATTTTTTAGCAAGTAATAAATTATCCATAAAATTTTAAAATTACGTTGGAAAAACAACGTCTCCTTTCGACTAATTATACTATACTACCAATAGTTAATTCAAGTAATATAATTAATTGAGGAGGTATGAATTATGAATGTTATTAAAAGAAGTGGTAAAGAGGTTTCCTTCAATGAGAACAAAATTTATCAAGCTATTTTAAAAGCTAATGAATCCATAGAGGATATGGATGAAAAGCTTTCGGAAGGTAAAATTAATAAAATAGTTGAAAATGTAATGGCTAAGTGTAATTATTTAGGACGTGCCGTTAGTGTTGAAGAAATTCAGGATTATGTTGAAGAAGAAATCATGCGTGAGGGTGCCTATAAGGTTGCTAAATCATATATTACCTATCGCTATAAGCATGAACTTATTCGTAAGTCTAATACAACAGATGATCATATTCTTACCTTAATTGAGGGGGAAAATGAAGAGGTTAAGCAAGAAAATTCAAATAAAAATCCAACTGTAAATAGCGTTCAAAGAGACTATATGGCAGGTGAGGTTTCTAAGGATATTACAAAGCGTTTTTTACTACCTGAGGATGTAATAAAAGCTCATGAAGAGGGTATAATTCACTTTCATGACAGTGATTATTATGCACAGCATATGCATAACTGTGATTTAGTTAATCTTGAGGATATGTTACAAAATGGTACAGTTATATCTGGTACAATGATTGAAAAGCCTCATTCTTTTTCAACGGCTTGTAATATTGCAACCCAGATAATTGCTCAAGTAGCATCTAGCCAATATGGTGGCCAGTCAATATCTCTTGCCCATTTAGCTCCTTTTGTTGATATTTCTCGTCAAAAAATAAAAAAAGAGGTTATAAATGAGTTTAAAGAGCTTGGTATAAATGAAAACAATTCTAAACTAAATGAAATTGTTGAAAATCGTCTAAGAAAAGAAATTACAAAGGGTATTCAAACTATTCAATATCAGGTTGTAACATTAATGACTACAAATGGACAAGCTCCATTTATTACAGAATTTTTATATTTAAATGAAGCTAAAAATGAGCGTGAACGTGAAGATTTAGCTTTGATTATTGAAGAGACATTAATTCAAAGAACTCAAGGTATTAGAAATGAGCAAGGAGTATGGATTACACCAGCATTTCCTAAAATTATCTATGTTCTTGAAGAGGATAATATTAAAGAAGATTCTAAGTATTATTATCTAACAGAATTAGCTGCTAAATGTACAGCAAAGAGAATGGTTCCAGATTATATTTCTGAGAAGGTAATGAAGAATCTTAAGGAAGGTAATTGCTTCCCAACCATGGGCTGTAGAAGTGTTCTTTCCGTTTGGAAGGATGAAAATGGAAATCCTAAATTCTATGGTAGATTTAATCAAGGTGTTGTTACAATAAATCTTGTTGACTGTGCTTGCCAAGCCCGTGATATGGCTGAATTTTGGCAAATTTTAGACGAAAGATTAGAATTATGCCATAAGGCCTTAAGATGTCGTCATGAAAGACTTAAAGGGACGCCTTCAGATGTAGCACCTATTTTGTGGCAACATGGTGCTCTTGCAAGATTAGAGCCAGGTGAGACAATTGACAAACTATTATATGGTGGCTATTCAACTATTTCTTTAGGTTATGCTGGTCTTTGGGAAACCGTATTTAAGCTTAATGGTCATAAGTTAACTGAACCAGAAGGCGAAGAGCTTGGATTAAAGATTATGCAGTATATGAATGATAAGTGTGAGAAATGGAAAAAAGCTGAAAATCTTGGCTATTCAACCTATGGTACACCACTTGAAAGTACCACCTATAAGTTTGCAAAAGCCTTACAAAAGCGTTTTGGTATAATTCCTGGTGTAACAGATAAGAACTATATTACTAATAGTTATCATATTCATGTTACAGAGGATATTGATGCTTTTTCTAAGCTTCATCAAGAAAGTAAATTTCAGTCTTTATCAACCGGTGGAGCCATTTCTTATGTTGAAGTTCCTAATATGCAAAATAATATACCTGCCGTATTGTCTATAATGCGTTATATTTATGATAATATCATGTATGCGGAACTTAATACTAAATCAGATTATTGCCAGGTATGTGGCTATACAGGTGAAATTCAAATTGTAACAGATAAGAATAATAAGCTTGTATGGGAGTGCCCAAATTGTAAGAATCGTGATCAAAGAAAAATGAATGTTGCAAGACGTACATGTGGTTATATCGGTACACAATTTTGGAATCAAGGCCGTACCCAAGAAATAAAAGAAAGAAAACTTCATTTATAATATAGATATAGTCCTAGAATTAATTTTTTAGGACTTTTTTAAATCATAAAAGCCAATTAAATTGGATATTGTTAAAATAAAAAGAAAGTTTAGAGATGATTTATTAGTATCAAAACTAGGATTAAAATGGTATTTTTTTTGATAATAGTGATTATAATAATCATTGAGTGCTGTTCTATCAAGCTCAAGTGTTACAATGTATGTTAGAATAATATCAAACACTAGATTTTCAGTATTAATAATAATATAATCATCATTATTTAGAGAAGATATTAAATTATTAACATATGCAAATGTTATAGCACTTATAGTTATTAAGCTAAGCTTATCTAGCTTAGGTGATAAAAAAGCGGCTATAAGTCCCGCACTTGCTGCACCATAGTAAAGTGCTATATCAGAAATGATAATATCAGATGTTATAATATTATCGGTTGCGATAGTAAAGATTATATCCGCAAAAAATTGTGATATAAGTCCTAGACCCACACCATTAGCAAGTTGTTTATTAAAGCTTAGGATGATATCACCTAGCTTATAATATGAAAAAAATAGGATAGTGTCTATCCTATTTGTCCTACAAGCTTAAATATCGCTTTAAAATGATAAAGTAGTTCATCTAAAATATCATCATCAAGTTCTAAAAACATTTCTTTAAAAGCTTTATTCATCGCCTCAAATAAGTCGTGATAGTATTTTCTTCCCGCTTCGGTTTCATATGCTAAAATAATTCTTTTATTATTAGGATCTCTTTCTCTTTTAACAAAATTATATTCTTCAAGATCACTAACAATACGTGTATTTTGTTGATTAGAAACACCCATTCTATTAGCTAAAGAAGACATAGAAATACCATTATTATCATGAATGATATTCATACATAATTGTTGATTAGTCGCGAGTTTTATTCCGGATTTTAAGGCCTCAGCCACACGGTTTTTGCCAATATTTTTTTTAAAGGAGGGCTTAAGCTTTAAAAGAATATCAATAAGCTCTTTTATTTTTTCGTCTTTATTCATACAAATCACCTAATTTAGTATTATTTTAAACAAATAAATGCAAATTGTCAAACAATATTTCACAATTGTGTAATATTTTTCTTGTATTTTAAAAAAAAGAGTAATATAATACCTTTGATAAAAAAAGAAAGGACTGATCAAATGATAAGGTTACTTAAAAAATTTAGACCAATTGACTGGGTAATGACATGCGTTGTTGTATGCTTCGTTGTAGGGCAAGTGTACTTAGATCTATTACTTCCAGAATATACTAGTAAAATCATTAAACAAATGATGGATGTGTCTCAAACATCAAAAGATATTTGGTCTACGGGAGGAAAAATGCTTTTGATTTGTTTAGCAAATATAGGTTGTACCATAATGCTAGGTCTTTTTGCGACATTGATTGCGACTAATTTTGCTAAGAGGCTACGTCTTGAGGTATTTGAAAAAGTTGAATCATTTTCTTTAGAGGAAATGGGTGATTTTGAAACTGCATCACTTATTACTCGTACAACTAATGATATTCAACAGGTTCAAATGGGTTATGGAATGAGCCTAAGAATGATAATTGCCGCTCCTGTTACAGCAGTGTGGGCAATTATTAAAATTAAAAATACGTCACTTACATTGAGCTTATCTGTTGGTGCAGCTATTTTATCGTTATTAGTACTAATGGTATTTGTCTTTGTGATTGTACTTCCTAGATTTAAGCGTATTCAAAAATTAACTGATGATTTAAATAATGTCACACGTGAGAATTTAACAGGCCTTCGTGTTGTAAGAGCGTATAATGCTGAGGATTATCAAAATGAAAAGTTTGAACGTGCAAATGAAGCCTTAACTAATAATAATTTAATTGCTAACCGTATTATGGGCCTTATGATGCCTGCAATGACGATGGTAATGTCTGGTATAAGCTTAATTGTATATTGGGTTGGATCTTATCAAATAAATGCAAGTAAAATTGAGTATTCTGATCTTCAAACATTTTCAAGTTATTCGATGCAAATCCTTATGAGCTTTATGATGGTTGCGATGCTACTTGTTATTATTCCCCGTGCAAGTGTAGCTGCTAAACGTATTTTAGAAGTTTTAGATACTAACAATAAGATTAAAGATCCTAGCGAATATAAGAAAGTAGGAGATAATGCATCTTTAGAATTTAAAAATGTAACATTTAAGTATCCTAATGGTGATGCTCCTGTTGTTTCTAATATAAGCTTTAAGGTTAATGCCGGTGAAACACTTGCTATTATTGGCTCTACTGGTGCTGGTAAGACGACAATTATGAATATGATTCCTCGTTTTTATGATACAACCGAGGGTGAAGTTTTAGTTAATGGAAATAATGTTAAGGATTATACTAAGCATGATTTAAGAGAAGCTATTGGTTATGTTCCTCAAAAGCGTTTTTTATTTGCTGGTACGATTAAATCTAATATTGGTTATGGGGTTAAAGATTTATCTGATGAAGAAATGAAGGATGCAGCACATCTAGCAATGGCTGATGAATTTATTGATACAATGCCTGAAAAATACGATTATCACATTTCTCAGGGTGGAAAGAATGTATCTGGTGGTCAAATGCAACGTCTTTGTATCGCTCGTGCGATTGCTAAAAAGCCACAAATTTATTTATTTGATGATTCTTTCTCTGCTCTTGACTACAAAACAGATAAGGAAGTAAGAAGACGTCTTCATGAAAGAACAAAAGATGCCGTTACGGTTATTGTAGCACAACGTATTGGTACAATTAAGGATGCCGATAAGATTGTTGTTCTTGATGATGGTAAGGTTGTTGGATATGGAAATCATGAAGAGCTACTTCACGGTTGTGAGGTCTATAAAGAAATTGCCTTATCACAATTAAGTAAGGAGGAATTAGGTCTATGAAAAACGAAAATATACCTAAGGGTCCAGGAAGAGCTATGCGTGGTGGTGCAAAGGCTAAGGATTTTAATAAAAGTATTAAGCAGCTAATTATATTTTTGCGACCTTATTTGCTTCCTATTTTAGTATCAATTATTTTTACGATTGTTGCCTGTATTTTATCAATTTTAGCTCCCACAAAGCTATCTGATATTTCAACAGCAACTTCAAGAATTTATTACAATAAAAATAATTTAATTATCAATGGATTTTATATAGTTGATGGTACAGCTTATCAAACAACTGAAGCATTATTAAAAACTATTAGAAATACAGGTATTTTACTTTTATGCTTTTATGGTGCAAGCTTTATTTTAAATTATTTACAAGCATTTATTCTAGCTGGCGTAAATCAGTCAGTAACCAAAAAGTTTAGAAAAGAAATATCTGCTAAAATTAATCATATTCCTTTAGCTTATTTTGATCATACAAGCTATGGTGATATTCTATCAAGAGTAACTAATGATGTTGATACAATTGGTCAATCTCTAAATCAATCAATTACATCATTAATTTCTTCTATTACAATGCTTGTTGGTGTAATTATCGCGATGATGGTAAGCTGTTGGCAATTAGGCTTAACGACAATTGCGACCGTTCCTGTTTCAATGATTCTTATTATATTTATTGCTAAGTTTAGTCAAAAGTTTTATAAAAATCAACAAATATATTTGGGTAAACTAAATGGTACAATTGAAGAAACATATAGTGGCGCTATCGTTGTTAAAGCTTTTAATGGTGAGAAAAAAGCTTTAGAGGAATTTAAAAAATCAAATGAAGAGATTTATAATAGTGCATGGAAATCAAATACATTAGGTAGTCTAATGATGCCTATTACAAGTTTTATTTCTAACATTGGCTATGTTTTTATTTGCGTAATTGGTGGAGCTCTTTTTAAAAACCATACAATTGAAATTGGTACAATTACAAGCTTTATTGTCTATCTAAATTTATTTAGAAGTCCAATTCAACAAATATCACAGGCAATGACATATTTACAGCAAATGGCTGCTTCATCTGAACGTGTATTTGAATTCCTTGAAATCGAAGAACAACCAGATGAAAATGAAAAAACAGCACAAATTAAGGATGTAAAAGGTGAAGTCATTTTTGATCATGTAGATTTTAGCTACTATCCCGAAAAGCCAATTATTAAGAATTTTAATGCAGTTGTAAAGCCTGGTAATAAGGTCGCAATTGTAGGACCTACTGGTGCCGGAAAAACTACCATTGTTAATCTGTTAATGCGTTTTTACGAAATTAATAGTGGTCACATTTTCATTGATGGTGTTGATACTAGCACAATGAAGCGTGAATATGTAAGAGGATTATTTTCAATGGTTTTACAGGATACTTGGGTATTTAATGGTACGATAAGAGAAAACATTGTCTATGATAAGAAAAATGTATCAAAGGAGGAACTTGAAAGAGCTTGCAAAGCCGCAAATCTATGGCATTTTATTGAATCGGAGCCTCATGGCCTTGATACAGTATTATCTGAAACAACGGCTTTATCTGAAGGACAAAGACAATTACTTACAATTGCTCGTGCAATGGTTCAAAATAGTCCGATGCTAATTCTTGATGAGGCTACATCTAATGTAGATACAAGAACCGAAATTTTAATTCAGGAAGCGATGGATAAGTTAACGGAAGGAAGAACCTCATTTGTAATTGCTCATAGACTATCAACCATAAAAAATGCTGACTTAATATTAGTATTAAAAGATGGAAATATAATTGAGCAAGGAAATCATGAGCAGTTACTTGCAGCTGGTGGCTTCTATGCTAAATTATATAATTCTCAATTTGATGATGTTGAATAATATATTATTTTGGAGCCTTTATGTAAGGCTCCTTTTTATAATAAAGTGATATTATTTAAGAATTATCTAAAACTAACTTGTAATAGATTTATTAAATGTGTATAATATCTTAAATAACATAGGAAAGGAAATAAAATAATATGAAATTTAGTGAATATGTATATGAAAGACCTAATATTGATGAGGTATCTAATGAAGTAATTGCTATTGCAGATGAGATTGCTATTGCAAAATCTAAGGATGAAGCAGTAGCTTTAATCCAAAAAGCTGAAAAGATTACAAATCATTTTCAGACAATGTCAACTATTTGCTCAATTAGAAATAGTATTAATACCGAAGATGAATTTTATAAGAAAGAACAAGAGTTTTTTGATGAAAATACACCAACGTACCAAAATGCTGTTACTAAGTATGCGGCTTCGCTTGTTAATTCACCATTACGCAAGGAACTTGAAGGTGTTTATGGTAGTCAATGGTTTAAGATTTTAGAGCTTAATTTAAAGTCATTTGATGAAAAAATAACGGATGAATTAATTGCTGAATCTAAGCTTGTAACGGAATATAGTAAGCTTTTAGCATCTGCTAAAATTGAATTTGACGGTAAAATTAATAACCTAAGTCAAATGACAGTATATACGAATAGTAGCGATAGAAATATAAGGCTTGAAGCCACGAAAAAAATTGCAGAGTTTATGTCGTCTATTGAGACTAAGCTTGATGATATTTATGACAAGCTTGTTCATGTAAGAGACAAAATGGCTAAGAAGATGGGCTATGATAATTATATTCCATTTGGTTATATTCGTTTAGGAAGAAGCGACTATGACGCTTCAATGGTAAAAAATTATCGTGATCAGGTATATGAAACAATTGTACCAATTGCTAAGAGTATTATTGAAAATCAAAAAAAGCGTATTGGCATATCAGATTTTAAATCCTATGATATTCCTCTATTTTATAATGACGGAAATCCTATGCCTCATAAGGATAAGGATACCTTAGTTAAAAAGGCTTATGAAATGTATAGTGATATATCCCCTGAAACGAAGGAATTCTTTAAGTTTATGATGGACAATGAACTTATGGACTTAGAGACAAAGCCTAACAAACAGGGTGGAGGATATTGCACTGTGATTGCTGATTATAAGGCTCCATTTATTTTTTCAAACTTTAATGGTACGATGGGTGATGTGGATGTTTTAACGCATGAAGCGGGACATGCTTTTGAATGCTACACGGCAACTAAAAATTTACCAATTTCGGATTTATATTGGCCAACCCTTGAGGCATGTGAAATTCATTCGATGTCAATGGAATTCTTTGCTCATCCTTATATGGATAAATTCTTCGATGATGATGCAGCTAAATATCGATTTAAACATTTAGCAGAAGCTATTACATTTATTCCTTATGGTGTTTGTGTTGATGATTTCCAGCATTATGTATATGCAAATCCTAATGTAACTCCAGCTCAAAGAAAAGCCTATTGGCATGAAATAGAAGCTAAATATACACCATGGAAGGATTTTGATGGTATTTCTTATTATGAACGAGGAAACTGGTGGCAAAGACAAAGCCATATTTTTGGTACAGCCTTTTATTATATTGATTATACACTTGCACAAGTATGTGCTTTCCAATTCTTATTATTAAATCATAATAATCATAAAGAAGCATGGGAAACATATTATAACTTATGTAAGATGGGTGGTTCTAAATCATTTACGGGTCTTCTTCAGGCAATTAATTTTAAAAATCCATTTGAATCTGGTGCTTTAAAGTGTATTATGCCGGGTGTATGTGATATTCTTAAAGTTCTTGAGAATGAATACGCTAATTTAAAAAAATAATATTTTAACTTTGTAAATTATGTAAAGTATGGTATACTTGAGGTAGGCAAAAAAAGGAGCTACGAAGATGGATAATAATGTTTTTCGATTGAGAAAAAGTAGAAAAATGACGCAAGAAGAGCTTGCACGTCTTGTAGGTGTTACAAGACAAACAATTATATCGATTGAAAGTGGAAAGTATACCGCCTCATTAGCTTTAGCAATGAAAATTGCAAAAGTTTTTGATAAGAGGGTAGAGGAAGTCTTTATTCTTGAGGATGGTGATTAAAAATGGAATTCAATTATCAAAAGAAACGTAAGCATACGATAGGAAAGCTAATTGTAATGTGTTTAGCAACACTTTTACCGATTATTGCATATTTTGTGCTTGGAGCTATTTATCGTTTTTTTAATTCACCTGAAAAGATGGATTTGGTCGTTTTAAGACTATTAGTTTTGATTATTTTTGAACTAGCAATTGCATTTAAAATTGTTCTTTATATAAGAATAATTGCTAGTGAAGAATTTGCAAATAAATATTTTATTAAGAAAAATGATGAAAGAAATATATATATAAGACAGCGTACAACGTCATTTACAATGAAGCTATCCCTTTATTTGATGGGGGTAGGTATGGTAGTTGCAGGCTTTTATTCGAAGGCAATATTTTATGCTCTTGGTGCAATTATTATTTGTGAAATTATAATTTATATCTTTACACATCTTTATTTTTCAAAAAAATATTAAAAAATCGCGATTTATTATTGAAAAAAGATTACAATAAGAATATAATATAAAAGTCAAAATTTATATAAAATATGGTTTAACCATATCGAAAGGATGTATTATTATGGGTAGAGCTCATGAAGTTCGTGCAGCATCAATGGCAAAGACTGCATTAATGAAATCAAAAAAATATTCAAAATGGGGAAAAGAAATCCTTGAAGCAGCTAAGGCTGGTGTTCCTGATCCTGAGATGAATCAAGTTTTAAAGAAAACAATTGAACGTGCTAAGAAGGACCAATGTCCTGCGGATGTTATTAAACGTGCAATTGAAAAGGCTAAGGGTATTAACTCTGGTGCAATGAAGGAAACTACTTACGAAGGTATGGGAAATGGTAATGTTGCTGTTATCGTTGAATGTTTAACTGATAACGTTAACCGTACTGTTTCTGCTGTTCGTGCCGCATTTACTAAGACTGGTGGTAACTTTGGTGCTTCTGCAAGTTTTATGTTTAATCGTCAAGCAAAGTTTGTTTTTAACGGCTTAGGTGAGGATGCAGCTATGGAAGCTTTAATGGAAGCTGGCTGTGATTTCCAAGATATGTCTACTGATGAGGACGGATATGTGACAATTGTTGCAGCTCCTGAAAACTTCACTGCAATTCGTGATGCATTATTAAATGCTAAAGCTGATCTTGAATTTGATACTGATGAAGTTAATTTATTCCCTACAACTTTGGTAGATTTAGATGATGAAACTAAGGGTAAGTTCAATCATATGCTTGAAATGTTAGCAGAGTGTGAGGATGTTCAAGCTGTTCATCACAATGCTAATATTGAAGAAGAGATTGAAGATGAGGAATAATTAAGGTGCAATTTGCACCTTTCTTTTTTAAACTATGAAAACGATAATTGAAAGTGAACAATTTAATCGTACGCTTAAACGTATTGCGCATGAAATCATTGAAAGAAATGATGATTTAACCCAAATTGTCTTAGTAGGTATTTTAAATAAGGGACTTCCTATTGCCATGGAATTTAAAAAAATTATAAAGGATCTTGAAGACGTTGATATCCCTGTAGAATCGATGGATATAAAAAAGCATCGTGATGATGAAAAAAAAGATCCATCATTAATCTTAAACTTTGATACTGATGTTACAGGAAAAACGGTAATATTAGTTGATGATGTGTTATATACCGGTCGTTCTGTAAGAGCTGCAATGGATGCGATAATGGATTTTGGTCGTCCATCAAAAATAGAATTAGCTATTGTTGTTGATAGAGGACATCGAGAGTTACCAATAAGAGCTGATTTTGTGGGTAAGAATATTCCTACCTCAATTAATGAAAAGGTTTTTGTTGATTTTGAAAATAAAACAGTAAGGATTGAAGAAGCATAATTGCTTCTTTTTTTGCTTAAAAAATAAAGTTTTAAAATCCATAACTTAAAAAAATAAACTAAAGTATCTTAAAAATGATAAAAAAATAGTTTAATTTTAAGTTGAAGAATTGAAATTGACAAATAAAACTTTAAAGAATAAACTATTAACAAGTAAAGTTTTTTCTTTACATTGGAGGAATTTAAAAATGAAGGGTTATACAAAAGAAGCGATTAAAAAAATTTGCGAAGAGGAGAATATTAAATATATTCGTATGCAATTTTCTGACATGGAGGGAATGCTTAAAAATGTTGAGATTCCCGTTCATAGATTAGATGATGCGTTAAATAATGAAATTATGTTTGATGGTTCATCTGTTGAAGGCTTTGTTAGAACAGAAGAGGCTGATATGTTTCTTGTACCAGACCTTGATACTTTCTTAGTTTCAAGCTGGGAGGATACATCATATGGTAAGGTTGCTAGATTTATTTGTGATGTATATCAGGTGTCTCATACTGATCCAAGTGGCAAGGAGCCATTTCCAGGAGACCCAAGAGGTATCTTAAAAAAGAATCTTGAAATTATGCATAAGAAGGGATTTTCTAAATTCAATGTTGGAGTTGAGCCTGAGTTCTTCTTATTTAAAATGGAAAACGGTCGACCTACTTTAAACTTTAATGATAATGGTGGATATTTTGATGTATCACCTATTGACTGTGCTGAGGATTGTCGAAGAGATATTGTGCTTGAGCTTCAAAAGATTGGCTTTGTAGTTGAGGCTGCTCACCATGAGGTTTCAAATGGTCAACATGAAATTGACTTTAAGTTTGATAATGCCTTAGAGGCCTGTGATAATGTTCAAACATTTAAGCTTGTTGTAAAGAATGTAGCTAAGCGTCATGGTCTTCACGCAACCTTTATGCCAAAGCCAATTTTTGGAATTAACGGTTCTGGTATGCACTGCAATACATCCTTATGTGATCATGATGGTAAGAATGTTTTCTATGATAAGGACGCTCCTAATGGTCTTTCTCTTACTTGTCGTAAATGGATTAATGGTATTTTAACCCATGCTCGTGGCTTTGCTTTAGTAACTAACCCTATTGTTAACTCATATAAAAGAATTGTACCAGGCTACGAAGCTCCTTGCTACATTGCTTGGTCAGACTCAAATCGTTCAACAATGATTCGTATTCCTGCAGCTCGTGGTGGAAGAACTCGTGCTGAGGTAAGAAGTGTTGACGTTGCTGCTAACCCATACCTTGCATGTGCAGCCTTACTTGCGGCTGGTCTTGATGGTATTGATGGTAATTGTGAGGCATTTGAACCAGTTCATACAAATTTATTTAAGCGTTCTCAGGCTGAAAGAGATGCCTTAGGAATTAAGGCTTTACCTGCAAGCCTATATGAGGCAATTGAATGCTATAAGGCTGATAGTGTTATTAATTCAGCTATGGGACCTCATATTAGTGAAAAGCTAATTGAAGCTAAAACACTTGAGTGGGATGAATATCGTACCCATGTATCAGAGTGGGAAATTAATCGCTATCTTACTAAATACTAGAATTTAATAAAATTGCTATAAGGCTTCGGTTTTATAGCTTTTTTGTTTTATATAGCGATTGACAAAAAAGAAAATATAACGAAAACAGTTGGCTTTATATAACTAACTAGGAAGTATGAAAAAATGATAAAAATAATTTGATAAAGCTAATTATTTTTATTATTGGAATTGTAATAGAAGTGGCTATTTTTATATATGGGCTTATAAAGCAAAGGCCTGATGAATGGCATAATACTAATTTTATTTTCTTTACTAATATTTATATTATTTATTTTGGGTTAACTTATTTTATTGATAAATACTTAAAGAATAAGTAATATGATTATCTATAATAAAGGTAATTATTAATTAACAGTTAGGTTTTACCTTTAATTATAAAATATTAGATAGTATTTAAGTTGAAAAAAGATTAAGCCATATCGGTGGTTTACTATACTTTTTAATTTGGATAATGAGAATTGCTTCTTGAGCTTGTTTTGTTAAATCAAATAATTCCTTTTCCTTTATATGCGATTGATGATAGAAAAACAAATCATAATACTGACAATAATATTTTAAAAATAGAATAAATAGATAAAAATAAGGAAGCTGTGAGCAAAATGTGATTCATAGCTTTTTTTATTATCTTTAAGCTTCTTTTTACAAATTTTTTAATTGTCATCATATAGAATATCTTTAGGTGATATGGTGATAACAATTGAAGGTGGATATGAGCTAAAGGGGTGTGTTAAAATAAGTGGTTCTAAAAATGCTGCATTACCCCTTATTTGCTCATCATTATTAACAAAAGGAATTGTCACTTTAAAGAATATTCCTAGAATTGATGATATTTTTAATTTGCTTAAGATAATAAATATATTAAATGTTAAAACAGTATTTAAGAATAATACGTTAAAGATAGATGCTAGAAAAATTAAATATCATCATTTAATGACAAATGATGTTTCTAAATTAAGAGGTTCATCGTATTTAATGAGTGTAATGCTAGCTTTATTTGGAAAATGTGAAATGGCCTTTCCAGGTGGATGCAATTTAGGTGCTCGTAATTTGAATTACCATTTTGACGCTTTTATTGCGTTAGGCTGTGAGGTTGATAATAATTCATTTATAAGAGTTCATCTTAAAAGAAATAAACCCCATGATGTATGCTTTAATAATAAAAGTGTTGGGGCGACAATTAACGCTATTATTCTTGCTGGATATTTAGGCCGTGCGGTTAGAATATACCATTATGCTAATGAGCCTGAGGTATATGAAGCAATTAGCTTTTTAAAGAAAATTGGTTACCGTATATATGAAATGAAGGATTATTTATTGCTTACAAGAAGAAGACTAAAGAAAAAAATAAGCTATAAAAATAGATATGATAGGATAGAAGCTTCAAGTTATTTAATGCTTGGGGCTATATCTAAAAGACTAGTAATTAAAAATTGTCCGGTTCACGATATGAAGGAGGTTCTTATAAGACTTAAGGAAATTAACCTTAAAATGAAGATAAAAAGAAATAAAATTATAGCGAAAAAATCTTTTTTAAAGGGAACTAGTATAGAAGCCTCATCGTATCCAGGCTTTCCTACTGATGCTCAACCTTTAATTAGTGCTTTACTTACCCAAGCAAAGGGAGCTTCCTCTATTAAGGATACTATTTATCCTAAACGATTTAATTATGCACTAGCTTTAAAGCAAATGGAAGCGGATGTTTCTGTTTCTAACAATATGCTTATTATTAACCCTAAAAGGCTTTATGGGGCTGTTGTTAAAGGCTATGACTTAAGAGGTGTATTTGCCATTATTATTGCAGCTTGTTTCGCAACCGGAAAAACAACTATATTAGATGGTGAGGTAGCATTTAGAGGATATGAAAATTTACTAACAAAGCTTAAAGATATAGGTGTTCATATCAATAATTAATGTAATTAATGAAATATTTTTTGATTTGTGCTATATTATACTTAAGAAAAAGAAGGGACTGATTTTAATGGAACCTAAAATAAATCTTAAGAACGTATCTTTTGCTGCTCAATGTACAGAGGCAAGTGAAGAGGTAGTGCCTCATTTTGTGAGTGATAAAATTGTTGAAAAGGTTAGTGTATTAGATATTGAGCTTGATAAGGCAGAAGCCTATATTGAATTTGATGATATAAGTGTGCCTACATTAGAAATAGAAAAGGGAAGCCCCTCAAATTTTGACGTAAAAATGGGAGATAATTTTTTAATTATTAAGGAATTACCTTGTAATGATATAAGTAAAATAAAGATTAAAATTCCATATGAGATAAGCTATGCTAATATAAAAATGGTGTCTAAGAATGCTAATATCTTTGTTCCTAATATGAAATGTGAAATTATGAAGCTAGATAATATAGAAGGATGTATAGACATTCAAAAAATTATTACCGGACTTATGCTTGTAGATAATCTGGATGGTAATGTTAAGGCACAAAAAATAACAGCTGAAGAAGTTAAAATAAATAATGATTCAGGCAACATAAACATTGGTCAGGTTTTGGCAAAATATTCAAACGTTAAAACAAATACAGGATCAGTAATTGTTAAAAAATCAAATTCGGTGTTAAATTGCTTTGAGACAAATGGTGGAGATATATTTTGGGATTCAAAACTTGTAAGTGATAACAGTAAAGGAATGAATTAAGATGTACGTAGTAAAAAAACCATATTTTGGTGCACAAATTAGAGTTAATCGAGGATTATATTATCATCATGGTATATATGCGGATGATATGCATGTTATTCATTTTGCATCATCAGTGCCAGGTCATGAAACTGACCCAGCATATGCTAGAGTAGAAGAAACTACTCTTGAAAAATTTCTTAAAGGTGGTACGCTTGAGGTAAGAGAATATAGTGATTATGAAAAGAAGAAATTAAGAAGTCCGGAAGAAATTGTGTCATATGCATATAAGGAAATAGGACGTGGAGGATATAATATTGTGACTAATAATTGTGAGCATTTTCTAATGAATGTGCCTTTGGTGAGGCTTCTTCTGAACAGGTTAATAATGTTATTGATGTTTTATCGAGGATATTTTCAAGATGAAATATTTAATTAAAAGTAATTTTCTTGTGATTGTATCAGCCTTTGCTTTTCCCTTTATTTATTTTACAATAACATTTAAGGAATATAGCTATACTCAAGCATTAATGATTATTATCGCTATTTTTGAAGCTATTCTTGTAAAATCAAATTATGATTTTATTAATTACGATCATGATTTTAAATATCATATTCACCAACTTCCTAAATGGCTCTTTTATATGATGAATATATTATGTAATCTTGTCGTTATTGGTGCGATTATCTTTTTGAAATCTAATTTTAAATATTTAATATTAATATCTTTATTATTTTCAAATGGTTATCATATTATCTTTAATAAATCTAAATATACTTTGCCTTTACTTAGTATTAGCATCAATGCACCTTTGTGTATTGTAGGCTATAGTAGTGTATATTTTATTATTTTAGGAATAAGTATTATATATTCGATTGCTTTAGCATATTATTTATCTCATTTGAAAACTAAAGTTTATACCTATGATAATTACTAATTAGCTTGAAGCATAGTAGGCTTTAAGCTTTTAAATCTCTAAGAAAGAAGTGTTAATAATGCATAATCCAGAACAAGCGATATTCACGAATATGTGCATGATTTATGATCATAAAGGAAATGTCTTAGTACAAAATCGAGTGAAAAATTGGTGTGGAGTTGCTTTCCCAGGCGGACACCTTGAAAATATGGAATCAATCGTTGATTCAGTTAAACGAGAAATATTAGAAGAAACTGGCCTTATAATTAATAACTTAAGCTTATGTGGCGTTAAGCAATGGTTTAGTGATGATATTAGAAACGTATGCTTTTTATATAAAACTTGTGATTACTCAGGAAATCTAATTTCTTCTTCTGAAGGAGATAATTTTTGGATACCATTAAAAAAAATAACAAGCTATAAGCTTTCTTCAGGCTTTTTAAACATGCTTGATATTTTTCTTAATGATGATTTATCAGAATATTATCATTTAAGAATGAATAACGAGGCTATAGATACTCTTAAATAATAAAGGCGAATTTTATTTCGAATAAATTACAAAAAAAGACAAAAAATATAAAAAATAACTTGTAGAAATTTAGTTTTTTTATTATAATATATTTCGGCTTTGAATGGAGTGATAAAAATGGAACATACTAAAACGTATAAACCGGAAATATCAACCTGTCCACTTTGTGGCTCTAAGCTTAAATATCGCTATACCGTTTCTAATAAGGTTATTCAATTTTCAAATGGAAATTTTGTTAGAGTAAAGAATTTAGGATATAGTTGTAAAAATCCTGATTGTATCGATGATACAGTGATATATTGTTCACAAACAGCATCAAAGCTTTGTATTAAGGGCTATACCTATTCAGCTAAGGTTTTAGCGGATATTGTGGTTTTAAAGCGTAAGCATAAATCAAGAGAAGAAATTTGTGATTATCTTGCGATGCAAGGAATTGAAATGTCTGATAGAAATGTTGATATTATTAATGAAAAATATGAACAAATGCTTAAGGTTAATTATTTAGATAATATTAAGCTTGAGTATGATTATATGAAAAAGCATTATGGTCAGATTAGAATTTCAATTGACTCAATTAGAGTAGAAGACGCTAGAGTTCTTTCTGTTAGAGATTCATTTAATAATCATCAAATTGGGCTTCATATTTTAGAGGCTACCCAAGTTGATGAATTAAAAGAAATTCTTCATCATTATGTTGATGATAATGCTCTTAAAGCAATTACAACCGTAAGAAGCTTTACCGAATTTTTTAAAATATTAAGCGAGGTTGTAAACAAAAAGGTCGAGTATTATTATTTTGAAAAATTTTAAATTGATTATATACAATGTTATTAGTTATGTAAGCGATAACAGGGTAATATTTTTCAATTTTTTTTTAAAATAACGAATATTATTCAAATTGGTATTTACTTTATATAAAAAAAGTGTTAGAATTTTAAATGTAAATAAACTGAATGGAGTGATTTGTATGGGACAAAAATTAGATAATTATGATAAGAAAATTCTGCAAATTCTACAAGAAGATGGATCTATTTCAAACCTTGAATTAGCTCATCAAATTGGACTTGCTCAATCTTCATGTCTTTTAAGAACAAAGAGCTTAAGAGAGCGTGGAGTTATTGCAAAGACTACTATTATTGTAGATGAGAAGAAGCTTGGGTATGAGGTTACAGCTTTTGCAAAGGTTAATTTGAATCCACTTAATCGTGAAACATCATCAAACTTTGTTGAAAAGATTAAGGATATTAGTCAAGTAGTAGAATGCTATACTATAACTGGTGATGGAGCATTTTTATTAAAGATTGTAGCTAAAGATTTGCAATACTATCGTGATTTTATTGTTGGTACTTTACTTGCAATTGATGCAGTTAGTCATGTTGAAACAAATATGGTTGTAGGTGTTGATAAAAATACTACAGCTATTCCCCTTGAATAATGTTTGACAAACAGTAAAAAAGGTTTATAATATCATTGTAATGTCGGTGAAAAGAAATAGTAACTAGTAAACTAATTTATTAGAGAGTCTATGTTTGGTGAAAATAGATATTTAGCCTAGTGAATCTACCTTTGAGACAAGCGTATGCCTGCGTTAAAGGTTTTAAGTGCTAGGTTTTCCTAGAATTAAGGTGGCACCGCGATAATTCGTCCTTAGATTTTTCTAAGGGCTTTTTTATTTTATTTAGGAGGATATATATGCTAGATATTAAATTTGTAAGGGAAAATCCCGAAATTGTAAAAAACAACATTAAAAAGAAATTCCAAGATGAAAAGCTTCCTCTTGTTGATGAAGCAATTGAGCTTGATAAGAGTATTCGTGCTAATAAGCAAGAATGCGAAGCTTTAAGAGCTTCACGTAATGATTTGTCTAAGCAAATCGGCGCTCTTATGAAAAATAAAGAGATTGATAAGGCAAATGAAATTAAAGCGATTGTAGCTAAAAATAATGAAAGAATTGCAGAACTTGAGCCGCAAATTACAAAAGCTTCAGAAAAATTATTAAAGATTATGCTTGTTATTCCCCAAATTGTTGATGATAGTGTTCCTGTTGGTAAGGATGATAGCCAAAATGTGGAAATAAAACGCTATGGTGAACCAGTTGTACCTGCATATGAGGTTCCATATCATGCTGATATCATTGCTAGATTTAATGGTTTAGATAAGGAAGCTTCAGGTCGTACAAGTGGAAATGGCTTCTATTATTTACTAGGTGACATTGCACGTCTTCACTCAGCTATGCTTTCTTATGCTCGTGATTTTATGATTAACAAGGGCTTTACTTATTGTATTCCACCATTTATGATTCATGGTGATGTTGTACAAGGTGTTATGAGCTTTGCGGAAATGGAAAACATGATGTATAAAATTGAGGGTGAGGATTTATATTTAATTGGTACTTCTGAGCATTCAATGATTGGTCGTTTTAAAAATCAAATTGTTAAGGAATCTGAATTACCTATTACTCTTACAAGCTATTCCCCTTGCTTCCGTAAAGAGGTAGGTGCTCATGGTATTGAAGAGCGTGGTGTTTATCGTGTTCACCAATTTGAAAAACAAGAAATGGTTGTTCTATGCAAGCCAGATGAATCAATGGATTGGTATAATAAAATGTGGAGCTATACAGTTGAATTCTTTAGAAGTCTAGATGTTCCTGTTCGTACACTTGAGTGCTGTACAGGTGATCTTGCCGACTTAAAGGTTAAGAGCTGTGATGTTGAGGCTTGGAGTCCACGTCAAAAGAAGTATTTTGAGGTTGGATCTTGTTCAACTTTAGGTGATGCTCAAGCACGTCGTTTACAAATTCGTACTAAGGACGAAAATGGTACTTATTTAGTACATACATTAAATAATACTGTTCTTGCAACTCCAAGGGGATTAATTGGTGTAATCGAAAATAATTACAATGAGGATGGTTCTATAAATGTACCAAAGGCATTACAGCCTTATATGGGTGGAGCTACAAAGCTAGTTCCAAAGAAATAATAAAGACCGCAGCGATGCGGTTTTTTTATAACCGAAAAGTTACTCAGTTTTTTATGAGTCAGTTTTTTCTGAGTAAATATTGCGTATTTTAAAATATAGAAGTATAATACAAATATAGGAGGGATAAAATGCCTTTTTTAGGAAGAAAACGAGAAATAGAAATATTAAGGGATGTGTATAATAATGAAAAATTTGAAAGTATAATATTATACGGTCGTCGAAGAATTGGCAAGAGTGAGCTTATAAAGTACTCATTTAAAGATATTAATTGTAAAAAAATTTATTTTGAGTGTCAAAAAGCTACTGAGGCTTACAATGTTTCTAATTTATGCGATATTATTGCAAGTACTTTTAAAATACCAAAGCCTGCCTTTCAAACACTTAGTCAAATTTTAGATTTTTTGTTTGAAAAATCACTTACTGAAAAAATTATTTTTGTTATTGACGAGTATCCATATATTAGAGATAATTCTTTCTATTTAGATAGTATTATTCAGAATGCAATTGATAAATATAAAATGGATTCAAAAATGAAATTTATTTTATGTGGATCATATATTGATGTTATGGAAAAATTGCTTAGCAATAATAGCCCTTTATATGGTAGATTTTCATTAAAAATGAATGTTAGGCAAATGAATTATTTAGAATCATCATTATTTTATCCTAATGCTTCAAATGAGGATAAGGTGGCGTATTATTCAGTGTTTGGAGGAGTCCCCTTTTATAATCAATTTATTGATGATACAAAAACAGTAAAGGAAAATATTATTAATTTAATAGCTAGTCCTAATGCACGACTTTTAGCTGAGGCTGAAGGATTTTTACTTGAGAAAATGACTAAATTAACTAATGCTAATGAATGTTTTTGCTCTATTGCTTTAGGAAATAGAAAATATACTGATATTTTAAATGCTTCACATATATCATCTTCACCAATGTTATCAGATATTTTAAAAAAACTAATTAAAATGGATGTAATAGAAAAAATATGTCCAATTAATGATGAAAATGAGAAGAAAGTCACTTATGAAATAATAGAACGTCTTTCTTTATTTTATTATCGCTATATTTTTGCTAAAAATACTTTTTTTAAGATAATGCCCCCAGATTTATTTTATGATGAATTTATAGAGCCCGATTTCTATTCTCAGTACGTGCCAAAAGAGTTTGAAAATATATCTAAGCAATATTTTCAAATTTTAAACTCTAATCACAAAATTACACCAGTACTATATGCGATTGGTAAGTATTATTATGATGATCCTAAAAATAGAAAAAACGGTGAATTTGATGTTGTTACATTAGATAAGAATGGCTATAATTTTTACGAAGTTAAATTTATAAATAAACCGATTGACGATTCTATCGTTAATGAAGAGGAATATCAACTTGAAAATTTAAAAATTAAATATAATAAGCTTGGTTTTATTTCAAAAACGGGATTTAACTTAAAAAATCCTGAAAAATATAGTTTGATAACGTTAGATGATATGTATAAAATATAAATAGCACTCTTATTAATAGAGTGCCAAAATATATTTCACAATACACATAATTTCACATATTATTTTTATAATTCTACGTCTTGCATTTTGTATACTATACGTGTCTTAGAAATAAGGCACTAAATAAATAATTAAGTAATTAAAAAATAAATACAAGAAAGGAGGCTATTTATACTAGCTTACAAATAAATTCAATTCATACACAATACACACATAACTCTCTCTCCTAATAAACTCAATGAATCTTTTCAATCGTAGGCTAGTATGAATATATAAAAGGAATCTAGGACTTTTTCCTAGATTCTTTTTTTTAATGCTTTTCTTAGTTGTGCTTGCAATCCAACTTTTGCATCAATTATATCTACTTCATCATTGGTGCTTTTAGGATTTGCAATTTCAAAAAGAGATTTATTATTTAATATAATCGAATCAAGTATATTAAAGGCACTTGAAATTATAATTCTTGTAGGAACTAATGTTAGATTCTTTTCTTTATGTAAAATGAAAATTGTTAATTGAAAAAGTAAATTTCGCTAGTATTTGCCAAAACTATTAATACATTGTTTTAAATTTACAATATTCTTTTCTTTTATAAAAATTCTATGGTATAATTGGTTGAACTAATTTTTAAGGATGTGGAATTATGATACGTGTTAATGATTTAGATTATAGCTATTCGCAGCAGGATCATGCTCTTAAGGGTATTTCCTTTGAAGTTAAAGATCAAGAATGGTTATCTATATTAGGACATAACGGAAGTGGAAAATCAACAATATCAAAGCTTTTAGTTGGTATATTAGCTCCTCAAAAGGGTAGTATTTATTATGATGATATTGAACTTACCGAAAAAACAGTTGATAAGATACGTAATCGTGTTGGTATCGTATTTCAAAATCCTGATAATCAATTTGTGGGAGTAAATGTAAAATATGATATTGCATTTGGACTTGAAAATAGATGTGTTCCTCGTAGTGAAATGCAAAAGCTAATTGTTGAATATGCAACAAAGGTTGGTATGCAGGACTATTTGCTACGTGAACCACAAACCTTATCTGGTGGCCAGAAGCAAAGAGTTGCAATTGCAGGTATTTTAGCATTAAATACAGATGTTATTATTTTAGATGAAGCCACATCTATGCTTGACCCTCAGGGTACAAGAGAAATTATAGCATTAATTAAGGAGCTTAAAGAAAAATATCATAAAACAATTATTACTATTACTCATGACCTTGATTTAGCACGTTTGTCTGATCGTATTATTGTTATGAAGGAAGGTAATATTATTGCTGATGATGTACCTGGTAAAATATTTGAGCAATCAGATTTATTAAAAAGCTCAAAGCTTGATATGCCTTTTAATTTAAAGCTTTATAAAGAAGTAGAGGCAAATTCAAAGCTTAATAGTAATAAAGAACTAATGGAGGCTCTATGGAAATTAAATTTTTAAACCTAAGCCATACATACCAAGGTCTTACTAAAAATGATTTAGTAGGTGCAGTTAAGGATGTTAATTTAACAATTGAAGAAAAAGATGAATTTGTAGCGATTTGTGGAAGAACTGGCTCTGGTAAATCAACCTTAATTCAACATATTAATGGTCTTTTATTACCAACGGCTGGCTCTATTGATATATTAGGCTCTATTCTTACTCCAAAAAAACGTAAGAATCCTAAATTAACGCCTATTCGTAAGAGAATTGGCTTTGTATTTCAATTTCCTGAATATCAGTTATTTGAAGAAACTGTTTTGAAGGATATAATGTTTGCACCTAAGAATTTTGGAGAATCAGAGGAAAAAGCTAAGGCGCAAGCACTTGAGGTTTCAAATCTTCTTGGTATTCCTAAGGAGCTGCTTAAAAAAAGTCCCTTTAATCTAAGTGGTGGTCAAATGCGTAAGGTAGCAATTGCGGGTATATTATCATATAATCCGGATGTTTTAATTTTAGATGAACCAACCCGTGGTCTTGATCCTGAGGGTGCAAGAGAAATCATGGAGATATTTTATAAAATTCATAAGCAAATGCATAAAACAATTATTCTAATAAGTCATGATATGAATGTTGTATATCAATATGCTACAAGAATTATATGCATGAAGGATGGTTCATTATCCTATGATGGTAAAAAGGAAGAATTATTTAAAAGTGATAAGTATCAGGAATATGATCTTGATAAACCTCATGTTTTAAAGGCTGTTGATTATTTGAATGAAAAGCTTAATCTAAATCTTGATTATAACATCTATACACTAGATGATTTGATTAAACGTTTGGAGGTGGAATATCATGAATAATATTACAATTGGTCAATATGTTCCGGGACATTCTTGGATTTATAAGATGGACCCAAGAGTTAAAATTTTTTTGGTTATTGGGTTAATCGTGGTTCTTTTCTTGATTCCTAATATCTATTTGATGTTAGGCTACCTAGGACTTTTCGCTATAATGTATTTGACAACCGGGCTTCCAATTAGAAAAATGCTTAATGGTATGAAGCCAGTGTTATTTTTAGCAACGTTTACCTTCATTTTACAGGTTCTTTATAATCAAGAAGGTACTTTATTATATACCTTTAATTTTCAAATCGGCTTATATCAGTTTTTAATGATTCTTGGTTTAATATTTTTTTATTTCTTTACGAAAAAGTATATGCCTTTCAAGTTCGTTTATTTATTAATAGTATTTGTAGGATGTTTTGCCATTCAAAAAATTAAAATGCCTCATTTTGTTTGGTCAAATTATAGTGTGAAAATATATGATCAGGGTCTATTAAAGGGTGGCTTTATTTTACTTCGTATTGTTCTTATGATTGGCTTAACATCAATGCTTACATTCACAACTATGAATACAGAAATTAATAATGGGCTTGAAAGCTTGTTATCACCTTTAAAGCTTATTAAAATTAATGTAGGAACTATTTCTATGATGATTTCTTTAACATTACGTTTTATTCCTACCTTAGTAGAGGAAACAAGTAAAATAATGAAGGCACAAGCTTCTCGTGGTGTTGATTTTAATGAGGGTAGTATCCGTCAAAAAATATCACAAATTGTTTCGCTTTTAGTTCCGATGTTTGTAACATCTTTTAAAAGAGCTGAGGATCTAGCTAATGCTATGGAAACAAGAGGATATGTTATTGGTGCTAAAAGAACTAAGCTCGATTTGCTTAAGCTTCATGTAATTGATTATATATCACTTTTTGTTTTTGCATTATTATTGGCAGGTGTTATTGTTGGAAGAATCTATTTATAATATAAAATGTATTATTGAATATGATGGGGCTAATTATCAAGGCTTTCAAATTCAAAATGATGAACCTACTATTGAGCTTTATTTAAAAAAAGCAATTAGCTTTATAATTAAAAGCGATGTAAAAATTTATGCCTCAGGAAGAACTGACAAGGGTGTTCATGCTAAGGGTCAGGTTATTAATTTTAATACTAGCTTTTATATTGAGCCAAGTCGCTTTATGTATGCGATAAATAGAGGTCTTCCTGATGACATAAGAGTACTCTCACTTTCTTACGTTCCACTTAGCTTTCATTCTAGATTTAGTGCTAAAAAGAAGGAGTATCGTTATTATATTAAGTTCCAAAATTATTCTGTTTTTGAAGCTAGATATAAAACATATATTAAAAATCTTAATTATGATTTAATGGTAGAAGCAATTAAATTATTCTTAGGAGAGCATGATTTTACAAGCTTTTGTAGCGCTGATGTAGATGATAGAAAAAGCTGTGTTAAAACAATTACAAAGGCTTATATAAATAAACATCAAGATGAATATGAATTTGTTTTTGAAGGTACAGGCTTTTTAAAATATCAAATTAGAAGAATGATGGGAATTTTAATTGCCATTGGTCACGAGAAAATAAAAAAAGATATAATTTTAGAATTATATCAAAATCACTCGAAGCAAATGCATTATCCTGTAGCTCCAGGATGTGGCTTATATTTAGTTAGAGTTGATTATTAAAATAAGAATTATAATAATTATAGAATGTACTTTTGGTTAAGCTTGTTAGCTTTAAAGTCTCAATTAAAGTACATTCTTTTTTTCTATATTTAATAAAAATGGTAATCCAGTTGCATGGAAGGACATATGATAAATGATATAGCTGTAAGATTAGATTTATTAAAGAAAAGAAAGAGAGGAGCAAAATTTAAGTATGAAGAAATTAAGTTTTATAATGATTTTTTTGATTTCAATGTTAGGATTATATTCTTGTAAAAATATTGAGCAATTATCAGCACCTGTTAAAAGAGAAGTTTTGGATAATACTGTTTATTGGAATGAAGTTTCAGGAGCAAATTCGTATACGATAAAAATTAATGATTATTAAGAAAAATGTGGTAAAGTTTAATTAAGCTTGCATTAATTATGCATCAAAGAGTTGAACTTCAAAAATCAAGTTGCCCATTGGGCTAAAACTAATTTAGAAAATTTAAATATCGTTGTTATATATAATGTAATCGATAATAGTCCTATTCAATTTGTTAAACAAGGATTGGGTTGTTTTTTAACAACCAATGATTTGTTTGATAGTTATGCCGAAGAAGCTGTTTCTTTTATTCTGTTAGAACCAGCAATTCCTACAAGTCTTGCTTTAGTGTGGAAGATGAATATTAAATTTAGTGCAATTGCTAAAGCATTTAAGGACATTATTAATTAATAAACCTTTTAAAGAAATCATTAAAATTAATATAACAGAAAAACTTGTTTATCTATTTTGCACAAACAAGTTTTATCTTTCTATGTGTTTTAATATTACTTTTTTAAGACGTTTGTTTTTATCAAAAATATCTTCATCTAAATTCTTTATTTCAAGCAAACTTTTAATACACCATTCAGGATCCTGAGTATGAAATGTATAATAAACATCATTCATTAATTTATAATCAAAAATGCTCATTACAAATGCCGTATACTCCTCCCTTGTATATGATATATATCTATACATATAACCTATCCAAAATAAGGCACTTTTTGAATATTTTGTTTGACCGTATTTTGAATCACCATATTGTTCTACAATTAAACTAATTCCCTCATTAACATCTAAAGAGAAGGCTGAACTTCTATTTTTATCGAGTTGTTTTAGTAATTCTGAATGAAGGAATCGTCTAAAAAAAATAGGAGAAGAGCAATTAAGCTCATAAGATTTTTCAAAAAGCTTTCCTTGAAATTCTGCAAGTATTAATCCTTCGTGATCAAATTCTTTCATTTTAAAATCTCCTCGATATATAATCCATTTTTAAATTCTCTTTTTGCTAGTTTTAATTTTGTATCTATTTCATAGGATCTTTCATTTAGATTTTTTATGCAACTTTCTTTTTCTAAATTAGATAAATAGTATTTTTCAATTGGGATAAGTTTTTGCAGAGCTTTTTCTGTTTTAAAAATATATTGGAGACCTAAATTGGATGCTGATAGAGAATGTAAAGCTACATCAGCATTTATATCACCATCTGTAAATTGTGACATTATATAAAACATTTTATTATCCGCAATTGGCGCAATAATAACATCAGCTTTTTCTACTTCAGAAATTATATTTTGAATTTTTATATTTGATGAGTATTCTTTAAGTGAGCCTCTAAAGTAGCATATTGCAAGCATCCATTCTAAATTACATTCAAATTTTTTGATTTTTAAATTATCTAAATCATATTGAAATGAATACACAAACGAATTGTCTTTTTCACAAACAAAAGCTAAAGCTTGATTATAGTTTTCTCCAAGATAAAAACCATTACCAAAATCACAATTATTTCTTGAACTAGAAATTGATACACTATCTAATCCATATTTTGAACCATGAAACAATATTTTATGAGTTTTTTCTTTTAAAATTTCTTCTTTAGTCTTGTTTAATCTATAGTTGCTTTTATAGATGTATGAATATAGCTTTTCATATATTTCGTTTCTGACCACTTTATTTGACATTATATCATCTAAAGTTGCTCGTGATATTTTAGTTCGTATAGATAAATCTAAAATGTTTATATGTTCTGATTCAAGTATAAATTCAATATCACTTTTGATTTTATAATCGCAATTAATTTTTAACATCTTATCAACTCCAATCTATAATAATTATATCACTTAAAACTTATTTGTACAAGTTATACAAACAAGTTATTGCTTAAATTAATAGCATTTCAAGTCTTATAAAAAGCCATTAATCATTTACTTAAGAGTTATTTTGTGTTAAACTAAATACAAATGATTTTATGTGAAAGGTATGATATTTATGCCAGGTATTTTTATAACCCTAGAGGGTGGAGAAGGTAGTGGAAAAACTACTATTATTAATGCAATTGATAACCATTTTAAAGAGATGGGATATAATACAGTTACTACAAGAGAACCAGGTGGTGTAGATATTGCCGAACAAATTCGTAGTGTTATTTTAAATGTGAATAATACTAAAATGTGTAGTGAAACAGAAGCTCTTTTATATGCCGCAGCTCGTATGCAGCATTTACATGAGAAGGTCATTCCTGCTCTTTTAAGAGACGATGTAGTTATATGTGATCGCTATATTGATTCATCACTAGTATATCAAGGTATTGCTAGAGGACTAGGAATTGATGATGTCCTAAAGGCTAATTGCTTCGCTTTAAATTATATGCCTAATCTTACCTTTTTTATTGATGTAAGACCAGAAGTTGGTCTTAAGCGAATTGAAGGTAGAGACAAGATTGACCGTCTTGATAAGGAGGCATTCTCTTTTCATCAAAATGTATATAATGGCTATAAAAAAATTGCTAGTATGTATAAGGATAGAATAATTACCATTGATGGTGAAAGACCAAGCGAGCTTGTTGTTAAAGATATCATTAAGCATATTGACCTATATTTAAATTCTAGGAGATAACTATGAATTTTGATTTAATTAATGAACAAGCAGACATTAAAAAGATTCTTTTAAATACAAAAAGAAAAAATAGATTATCGCATGCTTATATTTTTGAAGGACCTGCTGGTGTAGGTAAAAGAGAAATGGCTTACTTTTTTGCAATGATGCTATATTGTAAAGAAGATGAGCCTTGTATGAAATGTGAAGTATGTCATCAAATTTTAAATAACGAGCATTTAAATGTATATGTTATTTCATCTGATTCTAAGGTTATTAAGAAGGAACAAATTGTTGGCCTTCAGGAAGAATTTTCTAAGACAAGTAATGTATCGGGTCCACGTATTTATATTATTATAGACGCTGATAAGATGAATCAAAATAGTCAAAATAGTTTATTAAAATTCATTGAAGAGCCCGAAGAAGGAATTTATGGAATTTTATGTACGACTAATGTTGGAAAGATTTTACCAACGATTACATCAAGATGTCAAACAATCTCATTTAAAAGCCTTGATGATAGGCTATTAGCATCAATGCTTGAAAATAAGGGCGTAGAAGCGCATTTAGCCGCTATTTTATCAAAGCTTACGAATAATATTGATGATGCTATTTTAATGTCATCAGACCCTAATGCTTTAAGATTAAATGACTTATTTAAGGATTTTTTAGACGTTGATTCACCATCTAAGGCGGTAATGTATCAAAGAAAGAATTTAGGATTCTTTGATAATTATGATAATCTATTAAGCTTTTTAAATCTATTAATTATCTTATATAGTGATATTATATCTTTATATAATGGTGTATTAGATATTCATTTAAAGGGCTATATTAATGAAATCGCTAAATATAAGAATTATTTATCGTATGATGCTGCTAAAAAGAATTTGGAGCTTGTATATAGCTTAGTATTAAAGCTTCAAAATAATGTTATGCCTAAAAATATTTTAAATAATTTATTTGTAAATATTTTCTAAAGGAGGAAATCCAAATGAAATGCTGTAAAGTACAATTTAAGCATCTAGGAAAAAGATATTATTTCGGATGTGATAAGATAAAGCTTCAAAATGGTGATAAGGTTATAGTACAAACTATAAGAGGTACTGAGCTTGGTGAAGTTGTTGGAAGTCCATTTGAACTTACAAAAGATGAAGTTCAAGGTGAAATTAAAGACGTTTTAAGAAAAGCCAGTGAAAGTGATCTTCAAACCTACAATGAAAACAAAAGCTTAGAGCCTGATATTATGAATCATACAAAGGAGCTTGTAAAAAAGCATAAGCTTGAAATGAAGGTACTAGGCTGTGAATATACGCTTGATAGACAAAAACTAATTATTTATTTTGCGTCTGAAGGACGCGTTGATTTTAGAGATTTAGTTAAGGATTTAGCGGAAATATATCGAACTCGTATTGAACTTCGTCAGGTTGGTTCGCGTGATGGAGCTAAGGTATTTGGTGGCATTGGTCCTTGTGGACTTGTAGTATGTTGCCAAACTTTCCTTACGGAATTTGCGAATGTTTCGGTTAAAATGGCTAAAAACCAAAACTTAAGCTTGAATCCAGTTAAAATATCAGGTAACTGTGGTAAGCTTTTATGCTGTATTAATTATGAAAATGACGTTTATACAGAACTAAGAAAGAATGCTCCTGATATTGGCGACATTGTATCAACTGAACAAGGTGAAGCTAAGGTTTTAAGTTGTGATGTTTTAAATCATAATTTAAAGGTTAAATATCTTCAAACAGAAGGATTTGGTTATTTGAAATTTGAAGATGTTAAAATTCTAAGAGCTAAAAAGGACAAAGATAAGGATTATATTAATAATAAAGAGCTAAAGGAGCTTTTATAATGGCAGAGGTTATTAATGAGCTTTTAGGCGTTCCTGGTATTAAAATTTATCAGGATTATGAGATGTTTAATTTCTCACTTGATTCTATCTTACTTGCTAACTTTGTATCAATTAAGAAAAATGATAAAATGATTGTTGATTTAGGTACAGGTAATGCCCCTATTCCGCTTTATATGTCATTAAATACTGATGCCGATATTTATGGCTTTGAAATTCAAAAAAAGTCCTATGATTTAGCTTTAAAAAGTGTTAAAATAAATAATAAGGAGGGGCAAATTCATATTATTAACGATGATATTAAAAATGCATCTAAGTTACTTGGTGCTTATAAGGCTGATGTTGTCGTTACTAACCCACCTTTTTTCAAATATATTGAGGGCAAATCTAATATTAATAAAAACGATGAAAAAACAATTGCTCGTCATGAGGTTTTGATAACCCTAGATGAGCTCTTGTGTGAAGCCTCTATGCTTCTTAAAAATGGTGGAACCTTTGCGATGGTTCATAGACCTGATCGTTTACTTGATATTTTAAATGCCTGTCAAAAATATCGTTTAGAGCCTAAAAGGCTTCGCTTTGTCTATCCTAAGGAAAATGCTAAATGTAATCATATTTTGATTGAGTGTAGGAAGGATGGACAACCGGGTGGTTTAATGGTACTACCACCACTTATTATTCATACTAATGATAATAAGCATACAGCTGAGGTTTTACGAATTTACAATAATGAAAAATAGGTATGCCCAATAAGGAGTGATTTTTATGTTTTTAAGCTTACTTACAAAAAAAGAAAAATTAAAATTTTTGGATCTTGCGGTCTATATGATTGATATTGATGGAAAGCCAACTGAGGTTGAAAAGAAGCTTATTTCTCGTATTTATGGTGAAATAGGACGTGAGATTGTAGAAGAATATACATTCTCAAAATCTGATTCAATTGATGATACAATTGATTATTTTAAGGATGCTAATCAAGCTGTTAAAAATATTGTATTTTTAAATTTAGTTTCTATTTCAATGGAGGATGACCTTTATAATACGTTAGAGCATTTATTCCTTGAAAGAATTGAAAAGGAATTAGGTATTACAGCTGAAAAGCGTAAGGATTTAATGCAAATTGTCTATGATGAGCGTGATGTACGTGAAAAGGCAATGCGTGTTATAAAGTATTAATATGAAGCGTATATATAGCTATAATAATCAGGAGCATATTTTATATCTTGTAGCTACTCCTATAGGTAATCTTGAGGATATGACATTTAGGGCAGTAAATGTTTTAAAGAGTGTAGATAGAATTTACGCAGAGGATACAAGAAATAGTAAGGTGCTACTTGAAAGGTATGATATTAAAACACCACTTTATACTTATCATGAGTTTAATAAAGAGCTTAAGGAAGATGAAATTGTTGATTTTATAAAGGAAGGCTTTAGTGTAGCGATTATTTCCGATGCCGGACTTCCTGTTATATCTGATCCTGGCTTTGATATTGCAAAACGCTGTATTAAAGAAGATATTCCCGTTACGCCAATTCCGGGAGCTTCAGCAGGAATATCAGCCTTGATTGCATCAGGACTACCTCCTAAACCATTTATGTTTTATGGTTTTTTAGATAGCAAAACGACTAAACGTAAACAAGAGCTCGAGGCTTTAAAGTACCTACCATATACAACTATTTATTATGAGGCACCTCACCGAATCAAGGAAATGCTTGAGGATTTACTTGAGGTTTTTGGAAATAGAGAAATCTGCATTGGAAGAGAGCTTACTAAAAAGTTTGAAGAGTTTATTCATGGAAGTATTAGTGAGGTTTTAGAAGAGGCTTCAACCTTTAAGGGTGAAATGGTTGTAATCGTTGAGGGTGCAAGGGAAGAAGAAGCTTCTGGTGATCCGATTGAAAAAATTAATGTTTTAATAAAGCTTGGATATAAGCCTAAGGAAGCCATAAAAGAGGTAGCTTTAATTTATAAGCTTGATAAAAGAGAATTATATGATTCATACGTTGAATCTAAGAATAAGGAGTCACAGTTATAGTGATTCCTTTTTGTTAATTTGTCCCAATATCAATAATTCGTCATTATAAGTTAAACAAAAAATAAAATTTTATTTTTTAAAATATATTGCAAAATATATTTTAATATGTTAACATACTTATGTATTTATATGTTTCGGTGAAGAGGGGAATGCTTATGATTGAGTTTTTTTAGGTTTTATTTTTAAGGTAAAGTCGAAAATAGGAGGTGTTAGTGTGAAAAAATTATATTTTTTGTTAGTTTTTATGTGTTTAATAATTTTAGTAGCTTGTCAAAATGAAAAATTAGCTAAAACAGAATTTGATAAACCAGTTATAAGTGATAATATGATTAACCCATATAGGAGTAAAGCAGTATACTTTAGTTCATTTGCAGATTTAGAGGCTGGTATGAAAACTTCCAATATAAATGCTTATTTATTAAAGCCACTCAATATTGTTAATCATAGTCTTAATAATTTTTCGATTTTAGATCCAAGTGATACTTCAAAAATAATTGTCGAAAACTATTATGTATATGATAGCGAACTTGGTTCAATTAAGGAAGACCTGGATGTAAAGTATATTTCGTTTGAGATTAAAGCTTATTTCTATGAGACTTTAGAAAATAAAGATATATATTTTGAAATTAAAAGAAATAGTGATAATATGGGAAATTATGCTAATATTATATTATCTAATACGAATAAAGCTATTGGTACTATTTATTTTATTGAAAATGGAATTAGTTTGTCAGAGAAAGTAATTAATTCTTATCTTAATAATAATTTAATATATTTTTAAGAAAGTAATTAACAAAGCTTCAAATAATAAAATTAGGAGTCATAACTATAATGATTCCTTTTTTTGTTGATTGTGTGTCGATTATACTAAACGTAAATATATTTTTTTTGTCGATTATACTGGACAAAAATGTAATAAAGTGAAGTATAAGCTAAAAGGTCTATGATATTTATATGGATAAAAGAGTATTAAAAAATATTATTTTGGAACAGCACAATATTATAAGGGAAATGCAAATTAATCAAAGAAATTATGAATTAGAAGATAATATGTGTTACGTTCTTGTTGGAGTTATTGCGTAAAATGTAACCCAAAAGGTTATATTATTATATAATATAAAAAATCAGGTTTGATCTAGATTTTCTTATGAAAATTTGAATTAAGCCTTTTATTTTTTCCAAAAATTGGTTTAGGGTGAACAATAGTGGCACCACCCCTAGCGTATAATAATACGTGAGGTGATGTGATTGAAGACATACGAAATCAATGGAAAAAAATACAAAGTAGAGCGTGTTAGTGCTGATAGCAAAACACAATTAATTGATAGATTAGTTTACTTGTTAATTGACTTGCGAAATGAAAGGCTTAATTCTTCAAATCAAGGAGAAGACAATGATACAAAAACAAGCAAGTGATTATGTAGTAGCTATTTATTGCAAACTATCAAAGGATGATGGTCTTGATGGTGATTCATCATCAATTCAAAATCAAAAGGAAACATTAATTAAATATTGTAATGACAATAATTATTTAGTTGGTGGAATTTATTGTGATGATGGATATTCAGGTACAAATTTTAATAGACCTGATTTTATTAGAATGATTGATGATATAAAAGAGGAAAAATCAATTGTGTTATTACAAAGGATTTATCACGTCTTGGAAGAAATTATATTCAAGTTGGATATTATCAAGAAGAATTCTTTCCATCTCATAATGTTAGATATATTGCGATTAACGATAATGTTGATAGTAATAATGATAACAACGATTTTGTAGGAGTATTCAAAAATGTAATAAATGAATATTACGCAAAGGATGTATCAAAAAAGATTAAATTTACAGTAAGAGCTAAGGCCAAAAATGGAGAATGTCGTGTAGCACCAAGACCACTTTATGGTTATATGTATAACGATAAAGGAGAAAGAGTTCCAGACCCTGAAACTGCTCCAAATGTTAAAATGATATTCAAATTATATGCAAAACTAAAAAGCTCTTCAAAAGTAGCAGAAGTGCTGAAAGAAGAAAAAGTTTATTCCCCTAATTATTATAATTATTTAAAAAGAGGAGACCATTCAGCTAGATATTCTAATTGTACAGAAGAAGAAAAGTATAATTGGTATGGCGATCGTATTTATAGAATGGTTGATAATCAAGAATACTTAGGACATTATATTACTCAGAAAACTTTAAAAAATTCATTTAAAAGTAAAAAAATAACGAAAAATAAAAGTCCTTATATTTTTGAAAATAAATTTGAGCCTTTAGTTACTCAAGAGGAATTTGACACTTGTCAACAAATTCTTAATATGTACGCATGCTTACATACACCTGAAGAAGAAAACAATTATAAAAGATTAATTGTTTGTGGCTGCTGTGGTAAAAGATTATCATTTGGTAAACGAAAAGATAGAAATACCTCAGCTAGTAAATATCGTTATTATTGTAGAAATAAAGAGTGTGAATCATCAGCGTATATTAATCGTGAGGATTTAAATGAAATTGTTAAGAAGGAATTATCTGAGTTATTTAATACTGTCTTAGCTAATAAAGATAAATTTATAGCTTATACAAATGAATTAACCTCTCATTATGATGTTAATTACCTAAATTCTATTGAAGGAAAGAAGCGTTCGTTCCTTCATCAGAAAAAAGAATTAGAAGGTAAACTATCACGTGCGAAGGAACTATATATTTCTGGTGACTTGGATGTAAATGACTATAAAACATTTAAAGCTGATACAGAAGATAAAATAGGAGACTTAGTGACTAATTATAATAGTTTATGTAAGGACTCTGAAACAAGAAATTATACTAATGAAGCTTATGCATTAATTAATATTTTAGAATCATTAAAAGATGATGAACTAACAAGTACTAAAGTAATTGGTTCATTGATAACAAAAATAGAAGTAACTAAATCTCCAAGAAATAAAGATGTATCGGTAAAGATTCATTATCCTAACGTATGGCCTTTATGGCTATAATGTGATTGATGGTAAATTAGTTATTAATGAATATGAAGCTCAAATAGTTAAATATATTTTTGATGAATATTTAAAAGGTAAAATGCCAAAAGAAATTATTGATACATTAAATAAAGACAATATTCTAAGTCCTGGACAAGCCTTATATGACAAAAGTGGTTATGTTGCTAAAGAAAATTACAATTTAAAATGGAAACATCGTAATGTATTTGATATAGTTCATAATTTATCCTATAGTGGCACTTATATTAATTGTAAAAAGAAATGTAATGGTATATGGAGTGGGAGAAGATTTAGGCTATAAAAGATATTGTTCAAATGATGAACTAGAACAATTACTAAGAACCTGTGATTCATCGGAAATTGAATATAAAGAGCTAAA
>MNRZ01000001.1:138156-151287 GCA_001916215.1 Clostridium sp. CAG:307_30_263 | reverse complement strand
CGCGATAAATGTAAGTGTATGTCTTCCAAGAGATAATGTATCTCCTTCTTTTACAACAATTCTTCTTAGATTATAATCCTTACCAAATAAATTTTTCATCATATTAAATGCCCCAATTGATGAAACGATTATAGCATCCGGATATTTTTCCATAAAAGAATCAATATTAGCTGAATGGTCAGGCTCCATATGATGCACCAAAAGATAATCAGGCTTTTTATCACCTAGCACTTTCGCAAGGTTATCTAACCATTCTTCTTTAAAATTTTTATCAACAGTATCTAATACACAAATTTTATCATCCATAATAACATATGAATTATAAGTCATACCATCAGGAACCTTATATTGTCCTTCAAATAGGTCAATCTTTAAATCCTTAACTCCAACATATTTAACATCGTTTGTAATCATAACATAATCACCTCTAATAGTATTTTACACTTTTATAAAAAAAGATTAAAGGAATTTGCTTAAAAAATAGTCTCACTTCAAAAAAATACTCAGGATTTAACCTAAGTATTTTATACATTTAATTATTTTTTCTTTGTTTTCTCAATTTTTTCACAATTTTCACTAATTAACGTTCTAAGTCTATTACGATTTTTACATTTTAATTTTGAAAGGAAAACATTAGATTCAGCAATATACTCTTGACAAATTTCCTCATCATCTGTTCTGTCAATTTTTTCAATAACCTCAATTTTAGTATTATTAATTTTCGCAAAATATTCTATAAGCTCATAGCCAACACTTAAAAGTCTACTTTTATGTTCAATGACAATAATGTCTACCTCTTTTCGATTTATCATCGAAATCAATTTTTTAAGATTATCTCTTTCATAATCAAATGAAGAAGCCACATCAGTAATAATTTCATATTTATCATATTTACCTGCTATTGCAGTCTTAATCTTTTCGACTTGAGCATCAAGTTCAGCTTCTTTTCCTTCACAAACTCTAGCATATATAACAACATTTAAATCTTTTTTATATTTTCTTTCTTGTGTAAATGCTAAAATGCTATCTTCAGTATAATAACGATATCCATTATTTTTTACATAAGCAGGCTTTAAAACCCCTGTTCTATCCCAATTTCTTACAGTTTGGGCGGTAACACCAAGCATTTTAGTAACGGTTTTAGCTGAAACGTATTTCATAATTAAAAACTCCTTTTCTTACTTAGGTACATTATATCACACTTTTACAGTTTTAAAAAGCATTAGTTTTTTTTGAAAAAAACTATTATTCTGATGCAGATAGACTTCTTTTTCCTGTAATTTTCTCAAATTTCATTTCAACTATCAACGAATTATTAATTCCTCTACATCTTTCTAAATAATAATCTGATTATAATGCTCTAAAATCCTTTTTAACTCTAATTGCACTGGCATTTATTAAAATTTCATTTATTTCATCTTCCTTTAATACTTTTCTATCATATCTTCTCATTTTTCTCAAATAAAAAAAGTGAATCAAAAGACTCACTAGTGTATTCCAACAAAATATTTTTTATGACAATCCTTGCAAATATAAACATCATCTTTTTTATTTATAAATTCAAGCTTCATACAATATGGACAAAACGCAGTTTCTTTACTAGCTGATAGCTTAGCCTGCATAATCCTTTTATAGCTTAATTCGGTTGCATCATATTTTCTTAAAAGCTCATTTAACTCATCTTGATTACAAATTAAATTATAGGAAAGTTCATTCCCATCTGGTGATAAAATATTAATACTTGCTTCAAACATCTTAAATCCTTCTTTCTTTAACAAATAGAATTTTATCACAAAAGAAATATAATAATAGTCTTGACATTTAATTTTTCCAAATTTCGATATCATTAATATCATTTAGATTAATTTTTACTTTATTATCGAAGACTAAAACCTGATTAGTAACATCAATTTTTTTGATTTTTTCAGATGTAGTAATATATTTTCCACCATTTTTCTTTAAATCCTTCTCAAAATAAGTGATTTTATAATTTAGATTTTCTATATTATCCAGAAGATAGTTGATCTTATTATTTAATACTTCCTTTTCATCATCAGATAATACTATTTTTTTTATAACCTCACGGCCTTCTTCTTTAATCGATTCCTCATAGCCCTTTAGTGCCGCAAAAGTGGAAAATTGAGCAGCCCTTTGTTCTCTTGTTAAAGGTATATGCTTAGATTTAGGTCTTTCCATATATAATATTGCTTCATATTTAGGCTTCATGACCTATGCCCTCCAATTTGTTCATTACGTTCCTTTGAGGTTGCACCATCCTCAAGGCTCATTCCTTTAAGTAAAGAATTTCTTCCATATTTTTCCTTTACGTTTATAATTGTTTTTTGAAACTTATATTCTTTATCTAAAAGTTCTTTTCTTTTTAACTCCGAATCAATCGTTAAATCAATATCATCAAATAAAGTTACTTGTTTAAAATCCATACTTGGATTATAGCTTTCAGCTTTAATTAAATTATTAGCTGACATATTTAAACGCTTTATTTTAAGCCTTTTATCTGCAATTTGCTCAAATAAAGTATCAATTGCCTTTATCAATTCCGTTGTTGATGAAGTATAATACTCTAAATTAATACTTTTATGTGATGCCTTAATTGTAGATACTCCTAGATAATCCTCGTCAATTAAATTTCTATATTCATCAGCTATCTCAGGATTTTTCAAATTTTCACGGTCATAGCCAATCATTAATGTGATTTGATTAGTAAGTAGACCCTTTTCTACCAAATCAAGTGACAATGCATCAATCATTTCTTTGATTACAATCCGTGCCTTATTAAATGAATATCCCTCACATAATACCTGTCCCTGACTTATACTTCTAGCTTTAGGCTTATATGATTTAACATCACTTATTAAGGCTGGCTCATACCCCCAAGCATGATCAATAATGAGCTCAGCATTAATTCCGAATTCTTTAAATAAAATATCTTCATTTTCTAAGTTGTTATAATTCATTGAATACATGGCAATATCACCCATAGTATAAATACCAAGCTTATTTAGTCTTTTCTCAATTCCGTGTCCAATTCGCCAAAAATCGGTCAATGGTGTATGAGACCAAAGTTCTTTACGATACGATATTTCATCTAAGCTTGCAATTCTTACTCCATCTTTATCAGCTTTACTTTTTTTAGCAACAATATCCATTGCAACCTTTGCAAGATACATATTAGTTCCAATACCTGCTGTGGCTGTAATTCCGGTTTCTTTAAGTACATCCTTAATCATCGTTTTAGCAAGCTCATATGAAGTTTTACTACTTGATGCAAGATAATTTGTAGCATCAATAAAAACCTCGTCAATCGAATAAACATGGATATCCTCTTTAGCAATATATCTTAAATATATTCCATAAATTTTTGAGCTTATCGCTATATAATGAGCCATTCTAGGTCTTGCAATAACATATGCTAATTTAAGATTAGGATTTTGCTTAAGCTCATCCATATGAAAAGATCTATTAGTAAAGCGATGATTAAACGCTTTTTCTCTTCTTTCTTTATTAATTTCCTTTACCTTTTGTTTAACCTCAAAAAGTCTTGGCCTTGAAGGAATTCCCGCCGCCTTCAAGCTTGGTGTCACCGCAAGACAAATAGTTTTGTCCGTTCTTTGGGCATCAGCTACAACTAAATTATCCAACATAGGATCTAAATTTCTATCAACACATTCAACTGAGGCATAAAATGACTTTAAATCTATACAAATATAAGTTCTTTTCATTTAATATACCTCCTCTTTATTTATATTATGTGAAAAAACTTATTCAATAATCATAAAGCTAAAGAATAAGTTTAATAATTAATATTAATTTTTCCTAAAAATATTTATTCTTTTTAAGCCTTCCTTAAAACGTGAAGTTTCTTGCTCAAGCTTCTCACGTTGATGAAGAATTCGCTCTTTTCTTTTTTCTTCTCTTGATAATCTTTCGTCTTCTAAATATTTATTTGCAATATCTTCTACATTTTTTCTTTGCTTAAGCTCTTCTTTTGATAAAGAAGGCTTTATAACCTCATTATCTTCAGGATCACTTAGGCCTGCTTTTTCATTAATAAAGCCTAATATTGAGCCTTTAATACCGTCATTTGCAATTCTTTCACCTTTATTTATATATTCACTGATTTTACTTTCCTCATAATCCATTTTGATTGATGTTATAAATAAATCAATATATTTTGAGACGAAATGAGAAATAATACTTACAGCAATTTGAATACCTAATGATACTAAAGAAACAATATTAATAATTCTTTCAAAATCAGAAATAGGATCCTTATACATTTCAACAAAAGCCACAACAATTGTAAATATACGAATCATATATTTTATTACGGTAACAATTCTTTTAACAAGTGGTTTCACTCTTTTTTTATAATATTTATTATCTGATACAAGTCCAATAACATAGAATATAAAATATATTATACTTACTGCACTAAGGCAAGAATAAATAACTAAATATAATAAGCTATTTACATTATTATAAATTAAATAAGCGTAATAAAACAAGAAAAAGATTTGAAGAATAGTTTCAACAATTCTTTCCGTTAAAACAACATCATGCTTAAGTTTTTTTAATACTCCATACGTATTATCATAATAAACGAAATCTTTCTTTTCCACAATAAAACACCACCTTTATTATACAATTAGTAACCTCAACTTTAAAGAAAAAATTATATATTATATAATGAATTAATATCAATACATTCATAGTCACAATCATCATAACCAGATGTACTAATAAATGCATATTTAATGTTTAGATTTGTCTTTATATTATTTATTTGTTCGATTTCTTTTTTCATTTCACTCAATGTTAATTTATTTTTATAATATTTTACCTCTATAATTTTTAAGTAATCATTAAATTCTAATGCAACATCAAACACGCCATTTTTCTTATTTTTGGCATCATCATAATAATATGTTCCAATATTCTTTATCCCTTTTAGCTTACCATTTATACTTAAAATAGAGTAATAACTTCTTACAATTTCTTCAAATCTATGTGATATAAAAGTAATTAATGATTCCTTTACATAAGCTTCATAAAAATTATTAATACCTAGAGTCACAATTAATGAATTTTTTCCATAAACATATGTATAAAAAAATCTTAAAACATTATCATTAAGTTCATAATAAGCTTTTTTATCATCATTCAATTTATTAACTGGATAAGTTTTTTTAAGTAATTTTATTTCTACTAAAGATTTTAAGGATTTGGCAATCTTGCCTGTCTTTTCTACATCGACATGACTTTCAATTTCTGAATATCTTTTTTTGCCATTAGCAATAAAAGCTAGAATTTTTTTTGCTTGCAAACTATTAATGGCGTCCGAAATCAATAATGAATCTGCATAATTATATACAAGACTATGTTCATCTAATAATAACTTTTTTATATTATTTTCAAAAGAATCTTTATTATCAATATATGAATTTATATATGGACTCCCACCAAATATAGAATAAAAAGCTATTTTATCCATTATTGATTTATTTTCATAAAATGAACTAGTTTCTATATAATTCAATTCTTCTATGCATATTTTTTTAGTAAATCTTCCAAACAAAGGATTTCCTTCTGTTAAAAGCTCATTCATCATACTAATTTCAGAACCACATATAATAAAATTCAAATTACTAGAATAATTATCAAAAACATCTTGGAAAACACTATCAACCATGTTTTTATTATTGGTTTTCTTTAAATATGGATATTCATCAAAAATAAAAGTATATTTTATATTCAAACTATTAATATATTCAAATACCTGTTGGAATGTATCAAAAGAGACATATGATGGTATAGCTACTACTTTATTTAATACTATTCGTAATAATTTTAAATTTTCTTTTAACGTATCTTGAATACACTCAAAGTATATAAATTTTTTTTCCCCTTCCATTAGCTTCTTAATTAAAGTGGTTTTGCCAACTCTTCTTTTGCCAAATATTAGAATTTTTTTTGATATGCCTTCTAACTCATTATTGATTTCTTTTAATTCTTTTTCTCTATGAAAAAACATAATATTCCTCCATTATACTGAATTATTTTTCAGTGACTTTTTTTTCAGTATTATTTTAGCATTTAAAAAGAATAATTTCAAGACTATTATAAAAATACCATTAAGTATTCTAAATATCAATTGAAAATTCATCACGATTTAAATCTTTAAAATGAATATTTTTTTTATAAGAGGTAAAAAGCGACTGTAAAATCTACTTTTCACAGTTACTTCCATTTAGTTTGTATTACATTTTCATTTAGCTTCTAATATTATTTCATCAAAGTCAATAGTAATGGAACTTTTAATAATTTTTATTATAATGTTATTATCATCATATTTAATATTCCCTGTCATAATAATATTATCTCTAGATCTTTCAGAACTAAAATATTTAAAACAATCTTCTTCACTCTCTAAATCAAATCCTATATCTCCTTTATTATAAAATTCAATTCTTTCCATAGAATATCTCCATAAAACCAAAACTTCCAATTCACCACTATCTATAGTAATATAGCCACTACTATAACATGAAGCGTATAATTTGTTTAATTCTATTCCATATTCATCATTATATATAGACAATCACTATTATATATAGACAATCACTATTGTCTAACATCTTTTCTATTTTTCTAGAATCAATTCCTGTGCATGAAATCAAAAACCATATAAAAATTATTATTAAAAATAATTTTTTTCTCATAATGAAGACCTCCCAAAATCATTAAAGGTTTTCTATTTCTACTATTTAACCACTTTTTTAAATCGTTTATATATTTTCTATAATTAGTATCACCTGATATGATTTTACTATTAATTACACCTTTTATAGCAATTTTATTAATATTTAATTACACCTTTTATAGTGTTTTTATTGATGTTTAATTACACCTTTTGTGACCTTTTTTGCTTTATTTTAATATTAAAAAAGAAAATGTTTCAAATTAATATAAAAATACCATTAAGCATTCAAAAATTTTAATAAATCAAAGCTTAATGGTACTAATTAATTTTATTTTCAATATAAAATACTATTTATTTAACTAACTTATCCTTAACATTTCTTACTTGCTTACTTAATAAATATACTTCATATCCAGCACCTAAAATAATGAAAAATATTGTCATTATAAAATCACGAATAACACCTTCTCTAAAGCCCTCGACATTATCAAGTGCATAGCTAAATGCTTTAAATGATGTATAATCATATCCCGCATTAATGGCATAAGCCTTTGATGCAAGTAAATATATAATTAATAAAATTCCAACTAAACATACAATCATTGTTCCTGTAACAATAAAAACCATATTTCTATTAACTTTTCCACCAAATTTTTTATAGAAATAAGCGCCAAGTGTTATTCCAACTAAAGCAGGTATGGCTGAAATAAAGCCCATCAAATACAATATAAATGATAATATAGCTGCTATTGCACCTCCAAGTAAAGCACCTCCAAAGCCTTGTAAATAATTATTAGGTTGATTATCATAAGCTTCATTTCGTTTTAAAATTTCTTCATTAATTCTATCCTTGCAATCTTGATCAAGACCAATAATAAAACCACTATCATTTACTTGAAGCTTATTTAAATCATTTAATTTAGAGCCACAAACTGGACAGTAATTAGCATTTAAGCCATCATAACCTTTGATATAGTTAATAATAATATCGAGCTTTGACTTCAAATTTTTGGCCATCGCACCAGCAGTCACATCTGTTACACAAACTAATAATCCGTAACATGTCCGAGTAAAATTACAATATTTAATTTTAGCATTTTTTAAAGTAGTAAAAAAACTATCCCACTTTTCTTCGGCAATAAATGTTGAAATTTGAATTGTTAATGGTAATCTACTCATCAAATTATAACTAATATTAACCTCAAATCCTTCATAAATGCCATAAGCATTATTTCCTGTCACATTAAAGCCTAACTGGCTTATTGTATTTTCTATTTTCTTATTTATTTTGCTCTCCTTAATATTCCTAACTACATTATATCTTTTTTTAAAATTAAAAGCAATAACTAATCCAAAATCAACTTAACTCAAAAAAAGATACCAACTATAAATTGATATCTTATTTAAAATTATTTTTATTACTAATTTACTTTATATATTCATACGCAAGACGGGGTGTATTATCACTTGTAATAATATTTCCACAATATTTAAAGCCAGCTTTTAAAATAGAATGCTGCATCACCTTATTATTTTCATGGGTATCAATTCTTAAATGATTGTAGATTTCTTTTGAAAAGTCAATGCTTTCCTTAAATACTCCCATTTTTCTACCATTTGATGCAATTCTATGAATTGTTGCGTATAAAGTATCATCTAACCATTTTCCATCATATATTTTTTGGTATGTTGGATCTTTACCATATATTAGTGCAAATACACCATAAAGTCCCTCATCATCATATAAAACATAAGAGATTCCTTTTTTAATATCTTCTTCAATTAAAGATTGAGCTGGATGTATATTTCCCCACTGAGTACTATTTCCATTCTTTTTCATATATTCTCTTGCATAATGATAAATATTTAAAATATCTTCTAAATCCTCTAGTTTAGCCTTTCTAATCATTTTATTCACCTTTTTTTATTACTTTGGCTTTTAATTTTTGAAGCTTAGAAATAGCCTTATCAAGCTGGCGCTGTGCTTCATCATACTCTTTAATATAACTATCTAAAATACTACCAACATTTTTTTTAGCAACATCAAGCTCATTTTTCAGCTTATTTAAAAGCTCATGCTCAATATTTAAAGATACTTCTCCTTCATATTCTTTATCATGACCTAAAAGTTCCTCTTCTAAGCCATTAATTTTATTATTTAAAAGTTCATATGAAGAAATAAAAGTATCAATCATATTATGAAGTCCTTCAACCTTATGACCTAATGTATCTGTAAGGCTTGCCATTCCTTCTTTATATTGACTAATAAAAAGACGATATTTTTTGATTAAATCATTATATTCAAAAATTTCTTGATTTAATTTTTCATTTTTCTCATCAATATAATTATCTAAATGCTCTAAGCTTAAAGCTTCTTTAACATCAATCATTATTTAATCACCTCAATTTTCATACCTTTAATTTTATCTTCTAAAGTTTTAGTTTTACGGTCAAAATAACCGGTTGATGTAATAGCTATAATATCATCATTATCTAATAAATTAGCATTATTCCTAATAATATTACTAATTTCTAAATCCGTATAATAAATATCCTTACCCTCTCTTATATCCATCATATGGAGCATATTTGTATTATCAAGTACAATATAAATAATTCTTGCTAAATCAATTCTATTTTTAGCTTTATATAAATTAGCATGATCAATCAAGTCTTGAGTATTATTTTTATCATTATTATATTGATTAATTTTTCTAACTACGTCACTTAAAGAATAATAATCTTCACCTGAATAAAAGGTAAGATTGTCAGTAGTACCATCAAAATCCAAGTTCTTAAATGATTCTAAAGCTCTAAAATAATAATTTACCTTATCACTTATCATTTCATCCAAAAATAAATCAACATCAGTATCTAATAAAGGAGCGATTAATTTCTTTAAAGCATTAATCGTATTAGGCCCAAGCTTGGTATCGTCTTCAATTTGTAAAAAGTTAGTTCTACATCTTGTAATACCAACATAAAGCTGGTTATAAAAAATTCTTCCAGCTCTTGAATATGAAAAATCATCACTAAAAATACGTTCATATTCATTTGCCTTACTTGTACAAAGCTTATAAACCACTACAAAATCATTTTCGCGACCCTTAGCCTCAGAAACAGTAAAAACCTTATCTTCTTTACACTTATATTCATCTATCAATTCTTTTTTAGAGGTCTCATCTGCTACAATATACATAATATTTTCAATATTTTTAGCTGCTGATATTTGCTTAAGCATTTTACGACCAATACTCAAATTTAAAACTAAGTTACCATTGGTTTCAAAGGCTGAATCCTTATTACTCTTAAGGGGAAGATAACTACCTTGGTCTTCCGTACCAAATAATTCCTTTCCTTTATTTCTTAAAGCTTCAAGCTCCTTACAAATTGCAGCTGAATAGCGATAGGTTGATGATAATACTTGCTTCTTATAGTCTGAAACACCATTTATCATATAAAGCGTCTCTATGCTTTCAAGCTGAATGAAGGTTGGATTTATTGTTTGTTCAAAGTCACCAAAAAGGTGAATAACACCATGCTCCTCATCATTATAATTCAATCTTAAAAGTGTATGAATTTGTCTTTCTGTCATATCCTGAAATTCATCTACAATTATCTTTTTATAAATACCTTTTTTCAAAATAGTATCTAAATTTTGAATCACAAAATAAGCTAGATCATTATCATCATATAATTTGTTTTCATCCATATAGGCCTCGAAGGCCTTTGACATCTCATAAAGAATAATTGCTTCATCATCAAAGTCATCTCTTACTTTTCCCCGATATCCTTCAATTAATCTCGCTTCTCTTAAAAATAAGGGGTAATAATCTAGGCATTTTTTATCTTCTCTAACAGGGCTTGCAAAATCATAATAGCGATTAAAGGCCTCATAAAGTTTTTCCTCTTCCTTTAATTCCTCAATCTGATTAAAAAGCTTTGTATATCTTTTTTGTGCTACTAAATACCAATCGTGAAAGGAAGCTAGTGAGGGCTCATCTGTACTTTCAACATAATCATCAAGTAAATCATTTAAGGATTCAGCTTGAGTAGGGCTTAGCTTATATGTATCGGCTAAAAAGCTTTGTGTTTCTTTATCATTTACTTTATTAATAATTTTTCCTTTATATATCCCTCTAAAAAACAAATAAGGATAGTCAATACCATATTTAGTTATAATATTTTCAAGCTTAGGAAGATAATTCTTACTTAAACCTATATAACCATTATTTTTCCAATTAATAAAGGTATTTAAATTAACAATATTATTTTCAAGTAAATCATCTAAGCTTTGTTTCTTTTGAACTTGCTTAGTATATTTACCATTATAAATGGTATATCCTGGAATTAAAATTTCTGCATCACTTAAAACATTTAATAAAAAATCCTTAGTTGTCAAAACATTTTTACCAACTCTTGCTTTTGAATCATTAAAAAGAATATCAATTTCATAAGAAACATAATCACAAAGCTTTTCCGAATAGGTAATAAATACCTCTTCTTTTTGACTAAAACTTGATGATGCTTCAAGTGGCAAATTATTCAAATAGCTATGAATTGCAACATCAGTTTTTCCTGTACCAGCTGCACCCAATACAATATTATAGCCCTCTTCACTTGCAATTCTTTTTTGGGTATCATTAGGTATATATTCTCTTTTCCATTCATGAATAGCATCTAAGTTTTGGCGAATATTTTTAAAGTCAATATTAGATTCATAAGGTACTAAATAAAGCATTTTATATTCATCACTACCAAAGTGATGCTTATTTTGAACAAAATAAAAATCATAAATATCACTATATGAATATGACTTTAAGCCACTATAAATATTATCATAATTTTTAATTTCTTTACTTTTAGCTAGATAACTATCAAGTTCATCATCAGGTGATGTTTTAAGAAATTCCATAAAACGGTTAATACTTTTAAGTACATTACGATTAAATTCTTTTGTAAAGGCGCCAACTAATAAGGGATCATTTTCAAGACCATCCTCAACATGCTCAGTTCTTAAACGTATATTATCATATAAATCCTTAAAAAGGTAAATTTTTCTACTTTTCATATAGCCTCCTAAATCAATTAAAAAGGTTTAACATTTAACAAATGTTTATTGAATTATAGCATTTTTACTTTATAATGTCCAATTTTAAAAAAAACATTTACTTTATATAAAAATCTTCCAAATGACAGATTTATTATTTTATTTTTATACTTACACTTACTTTATTTACTAGATAAAAAACGTATTCTTTAGAATCAATAATTGCTTGAATTTTAGAAATTCTATCAGGTAAGCTAAAATAAATCAATTATACTAAAATAATAAAACTCCCTTATTTTAAGGAAGTCAAAATAATATAAAAATTAGATTAATTTCTATACACCAGAATAAGATGAGAAGCCACCATCGATTGGAAGCACTACTCCTGTTACAAAGCCAGCTGCCTCACCTGAGCAAAGGAATAAGGTTGCACCTACAAGGTCATCAACATTACCAAATTTACCCATTGGTGTAGAGGCTAAAATCTTGCCTGTTCTTGCAGTAGGCGTTCCATCATCATTATATAATAGCTTTTCATTTTGCTTTGTCACAAAAAAACCTGGTGCAATTGCATTACATCTAATTCCAACATGTGAAAAATGAACAGCTAGCCATTGCGTAAAATTAGAAATGGCAGCTTTAGCACCACTATATGCAGGAATTTTTGTAAGTGGAGTATAGGCATTCATTGATGATATATTTAAAATTGAACAATCTTTACGTCCTATCATGTCACACGCAAAAATTTGCGTTGGAAGTAGGGTGCCAATAAAATTTAGATTAAATACAAACTCAACGCCTGCCTCATCTAGATCAAAGAAGGTTTTAATTCCTTTTTTTTCATCACCAAGCTCTGCATATTCATTATCAGTTGTTGCACGAGGATTATTTCCCCCGGCACCATTAATTAAAATATCACACTTACCTAAATCTTTTAAAATTTCATTATGACATTTTTCTAATGATTCTTTTTTAAGCACATTAGCCTCATAAGCATAGGCAATACCGCCTTCTTCTCTAATTTCTTTAGCAAATACCTCAGCCGCATCCTTATTTAAATCAAGTAAGGCAACCTTTGCACCACATTGAGCAAGGCTGCGAGCTAAGTGTGAACAAATTACTCCACCTGCTCCTGTTACAACGCAAACCTTATTTTCTAAATTAATTTTAAAAGGTAGTTTCATTTTATTTTTTCTCCATTCTATCTAAGGCTTCCCAGATACCTGTAATATACATAGGGCCTAATGCTCTATCATATAGGCCATAGCCAGGCTTAGCCTTCTCATCCCAAATCATTCTTCCATGATCTGGTCTTATATATTTAGTATAACCGGCATCATGATAAGCCTTTATCATACCA
>MNRZ01000001.1:0-137900 GCA_001916215.1 Clostridium sp. CAG:307_30_263 | reverse complement strand
ACTTAAGATTTGCCCACAAGCCTTCTTCACCAAGCTCTTTGTAGGCTTCAATTAATTCCTTAACCTCACTTGGCTTATAAGATGAATCCCAGCCAGGTAGCGTTAGCTTTATAGGATCTAGCTTATCTACATCTTCTTTATAATAAACTAAAACCTCGCTTCCATCAGGAAGCTTATGATCTAATTGACTTCTTGTCCAATCAAAAACAGGCATAAAGTTATAGCAAATACATTTAACACCATGAAAAGATAGTATTCTAATATTTTCCTTAAAGTTTTCAATATGACGCTTATAATCGCCACGATGAAGCTTAATATCTTCTGATACAGGTACGGATTCAATTACTTCCATCTCAAGACCATGGCTTGTAACATAATCATGAAGACGAGCTACTTCATCTTCAGGCCATACCTCACCTAACTACTCCTGTCATACCAGGGATTTGTCTTATATAATCTAGCGTATTTTTATCATCATAGCCATACCAGCGAAATGTCATTTTCATAAATTAATCAACCTCTTTACTAGTATTTTCAAATATTTTAATTAAATACAAAGCAAACATAAAAAAAGCTGATATTTTTAAATATCAACCTTATAAATTCATATAATTAAGTGGTTTTGGCATATTCAATTAAGCTTTTACCAAAACCTTGATGAAAAAATTCGCATTAATAAAAGCATTTTAAGCTTTTATTTCCATATTAGTTATTTGCATCTATCGTATTAAGATTGTTTTCATCATTATCCTTATCATATATAATATATGCATTAAAGCCTTGAAGCTCAAGACGATTTAAAAGCTTACCAACCTTTTTAGGGAATGCATACATACTTACCTCATAGGTATTACGATAGGTATCAGCTAACTTGAAAGCGCCAATATAATCATTTTTATAAATAATAGCTAGCTTCTTTCTTCCTGGCACCTTAAAGCCAATTTCGTGTAAAATAGCATAGATACGTTCAAATCCAATTGAAAAACCAACAGCTGGGGTAGCTTCTCCTGTAAATTTTCCAATTAAATTGTCATATCTACCACCACCACCAATGGTACCACCAAACTTAGATGAGGCAATTTCAAAGACACAACCTGTATAATATCCTTGTCCTCTTACAAGAGTAAAATCATATACTACATTATACTTAGAATTTGCAAGAGCATTAGCTCCATCAATTACGTTATTTAAGATTTCTAAATTAGGATTTTGAGGTATAATTTTTTCAATCATATCAAGTGTAACAGGACGTGAAATTAAATCCTTAAGCTTTAAGATAGCATCATGTCCATATGAAGCTTCTTCTAGTTCATTTACAACACCATCAACGCCAATTTTATCAAGCTTATCAAGAATAATACAAATATTATCAAGCGAATCTTCTTCAAAGCCAAAGCTTAATAAAACTGCCTTTAAAACCTGACGATTATTAACACGAATGAAAAAATCACCAATTGGAAGCCTTAATAGGGCTCTTCCTGTTGCGGTAATAAGCTCAATTTCTGCATTATATGACTCATCGCCAATAACATCAATATCACATTGAACAAATTCACGACATCTTCCTCTTTGAGGACGTTCAGCACGATAAACACGATCAATTTGAATAAATTTACCAACTTGTGGTAAACTTGCTTTATTATTAGCATAAAAACGTGTTAGTGGTAACGTTAAATCATAGCGAAGCCCCATGTCAGATAAATCATCAAATTGACTAGCATTAATGGCCTCTTCAAGCTTTTCTCCACGCTTTAAAATCTTAAAGATAAGCTTTTGATTATCGCCACCTTCTTTATTATTTATATTCTCAATATCCTCAATGGCTGGTGTATAAATACGTTCAAAGCCAAATTGATGATAAACCTCAAGAATTTGATTTATCATATAATCACGAAGTCCCGCTTCTTCAGGAATAAAATCATTCATACCCTTTAATGGTTGTTTTATCATAAAATCCACTCCATTCATTTAGATATTATTTTACAATATTGTTTTTTTTAAGTCAACTTAGAAGCTACTTTATTTCTTTTATTTCATCAAATAAATTCATTTTTCTAATAATCTCACCATCATATATGCTAATCTTAATCGCTTTCTTAAGCTCACCTTTAATATATAAGGCATAATCCTTAATTTCTTTTTCAGTTACATTTAAAATACCCATTCGGTTATTTTTCCTTGTAGCATAATCATAATTTTCAAAAATCATTCTCAAAACCAAATTAAAGGTATCATAAGCTGATAAAACTGAGGTAGTTGCCGAAAAATAGCTAATAATATAATCCTTGATTTCTTCAGCTGTAAGCTTCATATTAAGTATCGCATCAATACTTTTCTCCATAATCTGATAGGTACGTAAAAGATTAGGATCTTGTCTTGAATACATAATGATATTTCCGTTTGTATCAACATAAGCCTGAATATGATAAGCTCCATTTTCATTTCTTATAGCTTTCCATAAATAATCTTCAATTATTCTTGTTAAAATAAAGGCTACTGGTGATTTTTTACCTGTAGGAATTACAAGCATATTAGAAGAAATGCCTTTCATAATCAAACCCTTACTTTTAAAATCTGGACTCAAATCATATGATTTTATCATATCAGCTTTAAAGTCAAGCTTAATATCATTTACAACTCTTTCATTTATATTAGAAGGTGCATAAGATGCGACCTGCATTCGCTTTTTATCAAGAATTTTTCCCAGAAGATTTTTAAGGATAGTACTTCTATTTTCATTTTCTATTAATTTATTTAAATTTTTTAAAAATAAAGTTCCTTGAGCTGCATCAAGAAAAAAGCCAATTTGATTATAGCTTTTTAAGCCGTCCAGCTTATATATTCTTTCTTTAAAATAATTATTATCACTTGTAAGTTCTATTCTTAATGTTTCTATAACTGATAAGACATCATCATTATCAAATAAAGTTTCTAGAAGCATTTTTTTAAGAAGTTCAATATTATCATTATACCTTGTTAAGAAAAATGACATATCACAAGTAAAATATCTTCTAATTTTTTTCGTTACTCTATCCGTATAAAATGCAATTTCAGTTGTAATTCCTCCACCGATCTGATTAGCCTTAATCATAAATTCGTCACAAGTTAAATCTTTCATTTAAAAAATTGCAAGATTATGCGATAAAATTGATGCTAAAGCTATCTCATCAAGAGAAAAATCAGAAATATCAAACATTAGTTTTATATAATAAATATCATTTTTATCATTCTTAATAAAAGTAGAATTATTATTTATTTCATAGGGATAATTAATCGGATTTTTGCTTATCGCATCAAGTGGTATACCTTTTAAATTAGAAAGATCATCAATGCTCTTTAGATAATTATTTAGTTTAGCTTGCAAAGCTTTAACTTCTTTTAAAGAAGGTTTAAAGTTTCCAGTTTTTAACTTTTTTAGGTGAGGTCTCGCTTTCGTTATAACATAATTATTATTTTTAATATAAGCCTGATTTAAAATTTCTAAAAAATAATTGGTATTAATTTCCTCATCAAGCTCATCATAAAGCGATTTCCTTCTAATTCTTTCATAAGACATATCATTATATAAAAGATCATTAGTTAATGAAATAGCTAGGGCAAGCCCTTTAGGCAGAGAGTCATAGTCCTCTTCACTAGCCATAAATCTAAAATATTCAATTGTTGATTTAATTCTTTTCCTATCAATTAAACTAGGCGCATCATTTTTAAGAAAATCTTTAATTAGCTTTGAAGCTTTTTTATTATATTTATCATCAAATTCTAAGACAATTTGGCACATTGGATTATAAGCATCATCAATATCAGTATATAAATTTCCTCTAACGCCATTTTCTTCAAGTTTTAGTTTTAATTTAGCACCTTCAATATCAATAAGTAAATAATTTAAAATCGACAAGGCCAAAAGACCCTTAGGATCATTAACAAATGGAAGTTTGAAGCTAAAAGCTAAAATATTAGGATTATCATCTAATAATTTTAGTTTATTTTGATGTTTTTTTAATGAAATATTTGTATAATTAAACTTAACTGGTTCCTTGAATGAATATTTAGCTATATATGTATCTAAAACGGTTAGATATCTTGTAATATCTACAGGACCTGATACAATAAAGGCCATATTTGAAGGAAAGTAGGTTTTATAGTAAGCATCTGAAATTTCTTCAGAACGTACCTTTTTTATTTCTTTAGTTAAGCCGCCTGAAAAATAGGCATAGGCCGAATTTTTATATAAGGCTTTACGTGCTAAAAGATTAACTCTAGTTAGAGCCTCACCCTCTATTCCCTTCATTTCATTATAGACAATTCCATTAGGGATTATTTTACCATTTTGAAGCTCAAAATGAATTCCTTCTTTGGCAATAATTTCCTTATTATCCACAAAAAGAGGATTAAAAATACCATCTAAATATACATCAAGAACATTATAAAAATCCGTTTTATTAACCGTTGTGAAGGGAAATATTGTTTTATCAGCAAAGGTAATAGCGTTCATATATGAAGATAAGGATCTCTTTTCAATTTCTTTAAAGGGATCCTTACAATTATATTTTTTTGAACCACTAAGTACACAATGCTCGATTATATGATAAATTCCTTTGTCATTATAGCTTGGAGTTCTTACCATAACAAGAGATGACAAAGACTCTTCATCAAGCTCAATATAAATGACTAAAGCCTTCGTTTTTTTATGACAATAGGTTGTAAGATAACAACCATTATCGGATAAAAACTCTCTTTTTAATATTGTATACTTATCATTCATTTTATTTTAAATTATTAATTCTATCTTCAATTAGCTTAACAAATTCATCAATAGTAACGGTAATTTGTTCTTGATGACCATATTCACGATAAGTAACAGTATTATTCTTAACTTCATTATCACCAATTACAAGTGAATATGGGATTTTACGGGTTTGAGCCTCACGAATCTTATAGCCAAGCTTTTCATCACGAGAGTCTAGTTCAGTACGAATCTTATTTCTTCTTAGCTTAGTTAAAAGACTTTGAGCGTATTCACTGTGATGTTCAAGGCTTACAGGAATGATTTCAACCTGAGTTGGTGCTAACCAGCAAGGGAATACACCCTTAGTTTCCTCAATTAGGAAGGCAATGAAACGATCCATTGATCCCAAAATAGCGCGGTGAATTACTACAGGTCTTACCTTAGCACCATTTTCATCAATGTAAGTTAATTCAAAACGTTCTGGTAATTGATAATCAAGCTGAATAGTTGAAAGAGTAACATCATGACCAATTGCACTTCTTACCTGAACGTCAAGCTTAGGTCCATAGAAGGCAGCTTCACCCTTAGCCTCATAATAATCAACACCAAGACTATTTAAAACCTCACGAAGCTCTGATTCAGATTTTTCCCAAAGCTCATCATTTCCAAAATACTTTTCAGTATCTTCTGGATCACGAAGAGATAACCTAAATTTATAATCCTTAAAACCAAAATCCTTATAAACATCAAGAATTAATTGAACAACACCCTTAAATTCTTGAGCAATTTGGTCAGGACGGCAGAAAATATGGGAATCATTTTGACTAAACGCTCTTGTTCTTTCAATACCTGTTAAAGCTCCTGATGCTTCAAAACGGAAATCGTTAGCTATTTCCGCAATACGAATTGGAAGCTCACGATATGAGTGTAAATTTTGACGATACATAACCATATGATGTGGACAGTTCATAGGACGAAGTACATAAGCTTCATCATCAAGCTCCATAGCTGGAAACATATCATCTTTATAGTGAGCCCAGTGACCACTAGTCTTATATAGTTCAACATTACCTAAAGATGGTGTCATAACATGCTTATAGCCTAAAGCATATTCCTTGTCCATAATATAATCAGATAAAGCACGACGAACGATAAAGCCATTAGGTAACCACATAGGAAGTCCACGTCCAACTAAATCATCAAACATAAAAATTCCAAGCTCTTTACCAAGCTTACGATGGTCGCGGGCTTTTCTTTCTTCAAGAATTTGTAAATACTTTTCAAGATCTTCAGCACTAAACCAGCAAGTACCATAAATACGAGTAAGCATTTCATTTTTAGAATCTCCACGCCAATAAGCACCGGCGACTGATAAAAGCTTAAAATGCTTAATTAGACCTGTAGACATAACATGAGGTCCACGACAAACATCCTTATATTCACCTTGCGTGTAAATACCAAGAGCTTCATCTTCTGAAACAGCATCAATAAGTAAGCACTTATACTTATCATCCTTAAACATTTCTTTAGCTTCCTTATGAGACAAAGTCTCATGAACGATTGGTAAATTTTCTTTAACAATCTTTTTCATTTCTGCTTCAATTTTAGGTAAATCCTCAGCATTAATTGCTTGAGGAATTGCCAAATCATAATAGAAGCCTTCTTCAATTGCTGGTCCTACACCACATTGTGTACCTGGATATAGACGCTTAACTGCTTGAGCAAGTAAATGAGCACATGAGTGATTTAATACTTCAAATGCTTCTGGTAAATCATTTGTAATAAGCTCAAGTGAACAATCCTTTGTAATCGGGCTCTTTAAATCAACAAGTGCACCATCAACACGTGCTACAACACATTTTTTAGCAAGTGATTGTGATAAATCACGAGCAAGTTCAATAATTAACTTTCCAGATTCAACCTCTTTAACTGAACCATCCTTAAGAGTAACTTTAACCATAAAAACCTCCAAATAAAATAAAAAAATCGTCCTAATGAAAGGACGATCTAATCGCGGTACCACCTTAATTTTAGGCAAATGCCTAACACCTCAAAATTCTTAACGCGAATTACACGAGCTATGTTTCCATAGTATCTCCCTGGTAGTAGTTTAATAATAGTCTTCGGTAGCTTTCACCATCCTACCTTCGCTTCAAGCTTTCTTAATAAACCATATCCATTTCATCGACATCTAAAGTATAAATCTTTTTTTTACCGTAGTCAATATAAAATTTAAATATCTCGTCTTTGAATTGAAAGATTTGAAATACCACTTGAGACATTAAAGCCTAATGAATTCCAAAATTCAATAATTTGGGGCTTATTGGCTCTTTTATCTAAAATAACTCTATTATATTCCTTTAAAGCTAAACAAGTAAAGTCACGCATTATTTCTTTACCCATTTCAAAATTATGGTATGATTTGTCAATCATAAAATAATTTATATAAACATCACCAATTTTAGGATAATCTAAGTAGCAATCAAGAAGACCGCAATAACTTTGACCAACCTTAATCAAAAAGAACTTTCGGTCCTTAGCACCTTCTATTTTAAATAGATCTTGAAGCTCTTTACCACTTCCTAGTCCTTTATTTTGCATATATTCAAGATTATTTATATATATATCATACAATTTATCTAAATTATTATCTGTTACATATTCAATTTCCATCAGTTTTGCTAGTTCATCTAAAAACATACTCTCAAGTCCTTATCAAATCATTTTTTTTATTGTCAAATAAAGTACTTGCCCTGCTTCCCTAGGAACTAAACTTGGAAGTTTTGGCAATATTTCAACCTTAAAATGATAATTTGAAGCGTCGTCTAAAGAAAAACCATACGGATATGAAGCTATATCATAAAGCTTAACCTGATATTTTAAATCTGAAAACATTGAGCCCTTTATCAAATTAAAGTCAACTGTATTTATGATTATATCATATTTGCTTAAATTATTCAAATCCTCATATTCGATTCCTTTACAATAAAGTTCTTTAATATCATGTCTATCTTTACAATAAATAGATAGATTTTTATTTATATTTTTTAATATATGATAAATTGCTCTTGCACAATAACCGCTACCTAATATTAAAATATTTAAATTAATAATTGAATCATCAAAATCATTTAGTATTTTTTTAAGCAAAACATAGGATGTAAGCTTTGCATTTTCCCAAGCATAAAAAGGATCATCTAAATAGCTTAAAAGTTTAATATCATCATTTTGACAAATATTTTTTAAATCCTCATTAATTTTGCCTGCGATAATTGTTTTTACATTGCTATTATTTAAAATTTCATTCAAATTTATCGTTGAATCTTTAACAAATAAAAAGCGGTCCACTCCTCCAATTGGGAGAATTAAAGTATCAATATCCTTAAAATCTAAAGCCTTGTCACTATAAATAACTCCTTCCTTAAAATACGTACTCATATATAGGAATCTTTTATCACTTGTTTTCACTATTCCTATCATTTAATCACCAATTTATGTTATGATTATTTTTCAATTTTGTGTTTAAAATATTCTATCCTGTTAAAAATATAGTCGAAAATGCTAAAAATTATGTTATGATAAAAGAAGGTGATAATATGAACTTACCAATAAAACGAAAAGAAACTAAAAAACAAGTAAATATGGCCAATAAAGGAATGGATTTAGAAGAAATTGTAAATGAAGCTAATGAATACTATCTTGCAAATGATATTGCAATTATTCACAAGAAACCTATTCCCGTCCAAATTGTTCACGTTGATTATCCGGCAAGAAATAAAGCAGTAATAACCGAAGCCTATTATAAAACCCCATCTACAACTGATTATAACGGCATTTATAAAGGCTACTATATTGATTTTGACTGTAAAGAATGCAATAGTCTGACATCTTTCCCATTAAAAAATGTTCATCCTCATCAGGTTGAACATCTAAAAGGAATTAAAAAGCATGGAGGAATTGCCTTTTTATTAATTGAATTTATTAAATATGGCGAATATTATTTACTTAACATTGATGATTTCCTACCTTTTTGGGATAGTTCATTTGCTGGTGAGAGAAAATCAATCAGCTATAATTCGATAAAAGAATTAGGTATTCCTATTTTTCTTGGCTTTAGACCTCGAATTGATTACCTAAAAGGTGTTGAAACTTTAATTGAAAGACTTAAGAAATAAACTTGTTCTTCTTTTAGCATTTTTAAATATAAGTATCTTAATTTATCTTATAATTATTGTTAATACCCTTCCTAAAATTAAAACCCAAGATTTTTATCCTACTAATGATGTTACAATCTTAGATTCAAATAATAATCTAATTAACCATTTACCAACATTTAAATCTGATATTACTTATGAAGAAATTCCACAAAATGTTATCAACGCCCTTATTTCAACGGAAGACGAAGCCTTTTTCATACATAATGGCATTAATCCTAAAAGAATAATTAAAGCTATTTTAACAGATATTAAATCCCATTATGCTAAAGAGGGTGCTTCAACAATTACGCAACAAGTAATAAAAAACACTTATCTTTCAAGTGAAAAAAATATAAATCGTAAAGTCAAAGAAATTATTCTAGCTATTAAGCTTGAAAATTCGATGCAAAAATCAGATATCATAACATATTATCTAAATAATGTACTTTTTTCTGACAATATTTATGGAATTTATAATGCATCTTTATATTTTTTTAATAAAAAACCAGCTTTATTAACTGTTGATGAAGCAGCTATGCTAGTAGGACTTATTCAACTTCCAAATAAATACAATCCTTATAAAAATTTAGCTGAAGCTACAATAAGAAGAGACATCGTTTTAAAAGCGATGTATAAAAATAATTTTTTAACCCATGACGAACTTGAAATTTACAGGAATATAAAGTTAGAAAACAAGCTAAAAAAGAATGCGATATTCCAAAATACATCCTATTATAACCCTTATCTTGATTTAATTGATACTAAAACAAAATCCTTAAAAACCTATATGAATAAAGATATTCAATACACTTTATATGAAATAGCTACTAATAAGCTTGGATTTTTACCGGATGATAAAATCAATATTGGACTTATTGCTATTGATAATCATACAGCGGGAATTCTAGGTATATTTGGAAATCGAACGGCCAATAAAAAAACGATTAATAATGTACTTGTTAAACGTCACATGGCCTCAACAATGAAACCTTTAATTGATTATCTTCCTTATTTTGAAAAAACAACGGCATCTCCTGGTGAAGTAGTTATTGATGAGGAATATAATTATAGTGATGGAACTAGTCTTAAAAATTGGGATTCAATTTATAAAGGTGCTATTTCCTTACGGCAAGCTTTAAGGGAATCACGAAATATTCCAGCCCTTAAAATATTTAAAAAAACCTCTAAAGAAACTAAAATTGAAACTTTATCACGACTTGGACTTACTGTACCAAATAATCTTTATGAGGCTGATGCTATAGGATGTGGAAATGGTCTTTATTCACTGTTTGAGATTTCTAATGCATATCTTGCATTTGCCAATAATGGTAAATTTAAAAAAGCTAGTTACATTTTAAATGATGACCCCTTTTTACAGGTTATAAAGCCTTCTTCTGCTTTTTTCATCAATTCTATTTTACATGATGTTTTTTCAAAATCAAAATTTGTACCAAAAAACACATATATGATGGCCAAAACTGGTCAAACTAATTATGATAAGAGGACAGCTTTAAAATATAATATTCCAAGTAACGCAACTAAAGAATCTTTTGTTATAAGCTACACTAAAGATATAACATTCGGTTGCTATGTTGGTTATGATAAAATAGATAGCACATCATATCTTGACCGTATTAAGACCCAAATTCCTAGAACTATAATGGCTTATTTTATGAATAAATTTCAAACAAACGTAGGAAGCCATGACACTCCTTCTAACATTGAAAAACAAAAATGCATTATTAAAGATAATGTTTTGTATCTTGATGAATCAGGTATTTATGAGTATTTCATCAAGGATGCACTTCCACCTAAATATAAAGAACATAATTATATAAAAATATAGAAGGCACTAAACCTTCTATTTTTTGTATGAACATTTTAAAATTGTCGTTGTAATTGTTTCTCTTAATGATTCTTTAGATACTGGCTTCGAAACATGACCATCCATACCTGATAAAATAGCTTTTTTAACGTCATCATCATAAGCATCAGCAGTAAATGCGATAATAGGAATATTTCTATCATCTCGTGCTGATTTTCTTATTTTTCTTGTCGCATCATAACCATTAAGCTTAGGCATTTGAACATCCATTAAAATAAAATCAAAATAAAAATCTTGTGTTGTAAAAAACTTATCGCATAATTCATCTCCATCTTCAGTCATACACGCCTCTATACCCATTGATTCTAAAAAATGTTTACAAATTTGTGCATTAATAACATTATCTTCAGCCACTAAACACTTTAAGCCCTCTAAGGATAATTCATTTGTTTCAAGCTTTAAATCTTGTTTATTAGATGTATCAAAGATAAATTCTACTTTAAAGGATGAACCTTTATTTATTCTTGATTTAACACTTATTCTTCCATCTAAAAGTTCTACTAAGCCCTTCGTAATTACAAGGCCAAGCCCTGTTGAAGGTATTGTTTGTTGACGATGCTCTTGAGCAAATGGAGTAAAAAGCATTTTAACAAAATCATCACTCATTCCAATTCCATCATCAGAAACAACAATTTGCGTCTTAATTTTATATGATTCAATATAATGATATTTCAAGGATACATCAATATTACCATTGATATGATTATATTTTATGGCATTAGAAACTAGATTAATAATTATTTGTGTTATTTTAAGTTTATCAGAGACAATTTTGGGATTAACTTCTGGCATATTTAAAACATAATTAATTTTTTTGTCATCAATTTGACTTTTTAAGATATTGTAAACCTCGTCAAATATATCATTAAGAAGAAATTCTTCTCTTGATATAGACATTTTACCATTATCAATTTTGGTATAATCTAAAATGTTATTAATTACAGAATATAAATACTCACCACTTTTGTATACATTTTGACAACATTCTAAGGCTTTTTTATCATTATCTTCAGCTAAATAATCAAGAACCATTTGGTTCATACCAATTACTGCATTTAAGGGAGTTCTTATTTCATGGGAAACCTTAGATAAAATTTGTTTCATTTTATGTGCATTTTCTTGTTCTTTAGTAACTTGCTTTGATAATAATAAAGTATCATTATATTGTTTTGTCAAATCCGAAATTATAATGGCATACATATTTGAACCCGACTGATTTAAATGAACTATTCTAAAATTAATATTAACAAGCTTTTTGGTCTTAGAATTAATAAAATTCAAATTTAATTCATCTGCTTCTGATGGCCTTTTAACCATAAAATTAGTAATTTCGCTAACAAGATCAACATTTGGCTTAAAAGTTAAATTATTTAAGCTTAAGATATCTGCGGATGAAACCCCTAAAATATCGATTAAATTAGGGCTTGCATAAGTTGGCTTTTTTAAAGAGACATCATAAACAACAATACCTTCTTTAAAGGTATTACCAATTATATTATTAAAATTAACAATTTTTTTATGTTCTTTCTTTATAACTGATAACAATATAAGCATTTCTAAAAGTAATATAAAAGGTATACTAATAATAAAAATATTTTTTATTAGCTTATTATCAAAAAGACAAAAATAAGCAATTAAGTATAAAGCGTAAATTATAAGCAATGTAGTACTTAAAATTAAAAGAGCTTTTTTTATTTTTTTCATATTTTATTTAAATAGCTCTTTATAAAAGCTTATTTCCTTTCTAACTCTTTTTTCATAATCAGAATAAGTTTTAAAATCTAATGGTTCTAAGGAATAATTAATATAATTCTTCTTTTTGTATTCCTTAGCAACGAATAAATAAAAGTCATTATGAATACTCTTTATTTTTTTGTATTCATTTTCTTGATATAAAAAATCATTTTTTGGTAAATTAACATTACTAATTCCTTCAATATGAATTATCTTGCCAACATAACGCTTTTTCTTAGGCCCAACAAATTTAACACAATATGAAATAAACTTTTTATCATCATTAGAAGCTTCATAAACCGCAGAAACAGAATAATAATTAGATATTTCGTTAAGCTTAAGGACTTCAATTTCTTTACCACCTATGGCTTTATATAAGCTAAATTTAAAAGGTTCTTCTAGATTTTGATTTACTGTTTTTTCAATAATTTCCGTTTTTCTTCCATCAAAGCCGATATTAAATAAGAAAATTAAAATTGGAAAAATAAACAAATAAGAAAGAGCAAAGCACATATATAAAATTCCATTTTTATTTTTAATTCCTAAGGTTAAAAATAACGCAGCAAAAATGGTTGTAATTACAAAAGCTAATGCTATTTTTAGTTTAAGGCCATTCTTTAGTTTATTAAATTTATCTTCCATCATATACCTCCAAACTTTTTGTATGACATAATCCTAGAATACCATTTTTCTTTACAATTGATAAATTAGATCCTTTATAAACTAAAGAAACATGTTCACTTTCATCAAGATTATGAAAATAATTAAATGCATTATAAACAAAATACCTATTATCTTTTTTTATGAGATTATTTTTTAGTACATATAATCTATAATTTTCATATTTTACAATAAAAAAATCATTATCTTCTTCAAGAATACTAACCTCAATTTTTTTAGTCACGTTAAAAGAATTATGATTTAAATTAGACTCTTTATGCTTTACAACTACTGTTTGATATTGATCAATATATTCATAACTAAAATTAAAATTCTTAAGATTGTCTAAAATAAGCATGTTAAGCTGAGACCATGGTAAAACAGACATTCCCCCATCAATGGAAATTATTTTTTTATTCAAATCAATTATAGGATTTAATGAAGGAATTTGATGTCCATAGTTAATAACCGGATAATGACCTACAATCTCTATTAGCTTTGGAGTAAATCCTTGTTCATAAAAATTATCATTTTTCATTAAATCTAAAGCATTATTTGAAATTTCATCTAAAGAAGAAATTCCTCCATGAACAACACAAAGCTTATTATTAACAATAATACAATGAGGTAAATTTAAAACAAAATCATAATATTTTCTAAATTTATCGTAAAACAAGTGACAAAGCTCTTCCATATTAGAGTTTTGGTCAAGTAAAATATTCATCTTTTTAGCAAATTCAAGTAAAATAGTATGTTTAAGGTCAAAAGCGTAATGCTTCAGTCTTAAATCATCAACATCTTTAATCATATATGACAAAACATTATCGCAATTACCACATAGAATAAAAACGTTCTCTTTTTTGTCTAAAGCCATAAAATAATCCAATGTATCTAAATTGTAATCTGATTTTTCAATCATATCACCAATTATAAAAAGATAATCTAAATTATTAAAGTTAACTTTTTTAAGCAGTGCATCAAATAGTTTATAATTACCATGAATATCTGAGGCAAATAAAATTCTTCTATTTAAATTTAAATCTAGATACTTAATTTTAGGACTCATCAGATAAAATCTCCTAAATAATGCATCATGGCACTTAATAACATATATCCAATAAAAACATTAGGTTTTGTTAAAGATAAATTTAGCAAAAGTTCATTATCTATTTCCAAATTTCCAAATAATCTATCTGCAAAAAATCTAAGTAATAGCTTGTCTTCAATTTTAAGAAGCATTTCTTTTTTCTTAACAGCTTTAAGAATATCATATCCATCTAATAAATCATCAATTAGTTCTGTTTGAATCAATGAGTCAAATAAAATGCTAACCATTTCCTTAACATTATAAACATGAAGGTAATCAAGTGAATACATTTCTGCCATTACCTCAAGACTTCTTAAAAAATAATCATAATCAGTTAAAGGCTTTGAATCTGTGTATTTTTCTAAAATTAAAAAAATATCACCATCACGTTCGGGCTTAATAACCGTTTTAAGGCCAAGCCTTCTAAGCTTAGCACAATGATTTGCAAGGGAAATTATATAATCTCTTATACCTTTAATTTCTGTATTATTTTTATTAAATGTATAACGAAATCCATCATATGAACCATAAGCCTTCATTGTGTCTAAATAGCCTAAATGCATATTCCCATCAATTACATGCCTATCAAATAGCATAAAACTTCCTAAGCTTCTTGTTGGATGAATATATCTTACATATGGTTTATTTAAAAATTCCTTATGGGTTATATTAGGATTTAAATCAATAACAACCAAATCAGTAGCACCTAAATTTAGGGCAAAATTAACTGGTAGGTTATCATAATAGCCACCATCTACATATGATTCTTTTCCAATTTTACAAACAGGAAAGATTGGAAAGCAAGAGGCACTTGCAAGCACAAAGGGCTTTATTTGATCAAGGGGCAAATCATTAGCAATAACTTCATGTCCCTTCATTGATGGGAATTTTGCGCAACAAATACCAAATTTAATATTAGAATTATGGATTGCCTCTACATCTAGATAATCATCCATTAGTTTTAAGAAGGGCTTTATGTCAGTTCCAAAATTAGATATATATTTTCCAAAGAAGGAAACCATATCCTTTTTACCCTTTAGGCTATTTTTTATACCATTATTTTCAAAATTAAAGCCTGATTCCATGATCATTCCGACTTCAATTTTATCCCATAGCTCTTTACATCTATCATATGCATGTGATGCAAACATCGCTGCATTTAAGCAGCCAATTGATGTACCCGTTACAATATCAAATTCCTCATTTAATTCTTTAAGAGCTGTCCAAGCCCCCATTTCGTATGATCCCTTAGAACCACCACCACATAATACTAATCCTCTTGGCATTTCTTTTCATCCCTTTCTTTTTTTGAATATAGGCACCCACAATAATCCTGGCGATATAAATTATATTCTTTAGAAAGCTTAATACTTTCTTTATAACCTTCTTCTTTCTTAAAATCTGAATATAAAAAACTTATTTTATATTTATCTTCAAGTAAAAAGCCAATTTCATTTATCCATTTTGAAACCTTATAAGGCGAAATTGATACCGAGGTTGTAAAATAATCAAATCCAAGTTTTTTAGCCTTAATGGCCGTTTTTTCAAGCCTTAGTTTATAACAATCATAGCAACGATGAGATCTTTCTCCTAGATTTTCCTCACCCTTTATAGCGTTTTGATAATCTTCATTTTTATATTCATCATATAAAACATTAATATCAAATAAATTTGCAAATCTAATTTGTTCATTTAATCTATGATTATATTCCTCTTTAGGTGAAATATTATCATTAGAATAAAAAATAGTAATATCGAAATAATCTTTAAGAAACTTTATTGTATAACTTGAACATGGTGCACAACAAGTATGAAGTAACAACTTAGGTTTTTTAGATAAGTTTTTTATTTCTTTATCTAAAAACAATTTAAAATCATTATAGTTATCAATCATTTTATCACCTCATTGCATGCTAGTTATATAATACCACAAAGTTTATTAAAAATGAAATCAAAAAGACAACTAGATTAATTCTAATTGTCCATTTTAATTATTTATTAAGATTATAAGTTAACCTGAATTTGTTACATTTCCAATCATCACTTCCAGCACCATAAGCGCCAAAAGCAAAAACAATGTTTTCATCACTTAAACTATTAAGATCTATATTGAAGTTAAATGAACATGTGCATTCGTCACCACTACTACTATCATGCTTATAATAATAAATTTGCGTATCCTTGTTATTATATTTTCCAGTTATTTTAATTGTATCCCACCCAGAATTCTTTGCTACCAAGTTAAAATCTGCTCTAATACAAAGCGTTTTATATTTTTTCATATTTGAAAACGAAACGTTTGTAAGGCCTGATAATGCTTCATACACATTAACGTCAAAATCGTCTGTAATATTATCAGTACCTGTGATATTACCATAATATTTTGTACCAAAAAGATTTTGACTATAATCAAAGCTGTCTTCCTTTAATATACTCTTGGCTCTACAATAATTATAATATTCATTTGACATTTTAGTGGCTAAATTCGAATATTTTTCTGGTAATATATTCCATATTCCTTTTAAGCCATTATTACCATATGATATTGGTTGTGGTAAATCTCTAACAGTCGAGCACCAAGACGCAACATCACTCCAAATATCTGAAGTAATATTAGTATGAGGATAAGTTGTTCCCCCAACTGCTGTACACTTCTCCTTAACAACAGTGTATTCAGTTTGAGAAAAATATTTAGTGTACGCTGCTGCAGATTCATTAGTTCCGATTACAAAGTTATCTTTATATTTGAAGTAATTAAACATTTCATTAGAAAATGTTTCCTGGTCTGTTGAAACATTTGAATATACACTTGATGAAGCAGTAAAAAGACCTCCGTAAATAACACTTGTAACAACATGAGTACCAAATCGATCAAAAAAATTAGAATATGACATTTGACCATTTGCTAATTTCTCTAAACTGTTTTTAAATCCTATACTCATATTATTAATATTACTAAGCGATGATTCATCAGCATCATCATTCACTAATGAATACTTTTTTGTTTCTACATATTCATAATATAATGCATAATACTTATTATAATAATTATTATCCTTAGTAATAATTTCCGTTTTCGCATCTAAAACATTTTGGAATGCTTGAGACATACTAATATTACACCCAGCTGCCAAAAACCTAGACATATCAATGTTTAAATATTCTTTTGTATTTTCCTTAAATGTTCCAAAACTATGATATGACAATGCTGTTTCATATAATTTAGTATTATCTAGAAATTCATTAGTATAAATCTTATCATATGTTTCGTAATCATTTAAAGATTTACAAGTTGCTGTATTAATTGAATCCACATATAGGTTGTTCAACAATATTATAAGCATTTGCTTTCTTACCAAGTACAAAGAAAGGCAAAACCAAAATAGGCGTCATCATACATAATATTTTCTTATTCATCTTATTACTTCCTTCTTATAATTCATTTGATATAAAAATTTTGTTAAAACTACCCAAAAAATAACTACTACTAATAGTATAATAAATGCTACTATAAAATAATTATATATTTGAATAGTATATTTAGTTGCCAATGGAACCCATCCACCATCACCATAATTAAAAAGCAATGTTAATATATATGAGATAGTAAAACTAAAAATAAATGATATTAAAATACTTTTTAAAATGTAGAAAAAAGACTGTAATGTTATAATCATATTAATTTGTTTTGGCTTCATTCCAAAAGCGTTTAACATTTTTAAATATGATAAATTATTTTTTATATATTTATTACTTATCAGTGCCAATTGAAATAATAATATTACAAAAAAAACAATTCCATATGAAAGGTTAAACAATTCTAAAATAAAAATAGTATCTCCATAATATAGGTCAAACTCTAAAATATCAGTGCCGCTAAAATCACCTTGTTTAACTAATTCTTTTGCAGTTGCAAACGAATCAACCTGATAAATAGTATTATTTGCCCAAGAATCTATATACTTATTGTTTAATAAATTTGCATTATTTTTACATATCATAAATGTTCCAACAAAGCAAATTCTATATGAAAAATAAAATTCGAAATTTTGATTATATATTCCACTTATTGTATAAAGTTCACCTTTATTATCAAAGGAAAATTTTATTTTTTTTCCAACTATATCATCAGATAGATTCAAATATTTAACTAAACCTGACGATAATAAAATCTCCATATCATTTTTAGGTTCGTTTCCAACTAAAATTAAAGAGGAATTATATTTATTCTTTAAAACGTTATTTTCGTAATCAAGACATATCTTTTCATCATATGCCATGATATCATAACTTTTTATGTCCTCTTGTCCGTTTAAATCAAAAGAATAAATATCTTTCATGCTATAATTTAAATAATATTTTTTATCGTCAATTTGAAAAAAATGTTTAATATAGTAATCTCCACCTATACAGAATGAACGATACGTAAGGCTATCAATATAATCACTAGTTTTAGCTCCATGCTGATAAGCAACAACAATTGAATTCTCAGGGTCTTTTATGGCTTTATTTTTCACTTGTATTTCATAAGTAAAGATTGAAAAAAAAGAAACCGTTATTAATGCTAATAAAATTGAAAAAAATATTTGAATTAATTTAGAAATCCTATTTCTTTTATATCCTTTAAGAGCTAATATTAAAACTGCTTTATTTTTCATAACTTACCTCATTTAATAAATTAATTGTTTCATCAAATTTATGTCTAACATTTAAAAATACAACAAATGTAATAAGTATTGGAATAAAAACAACAACAAAAGCAAGAATTATAAAAACATTGTTTACATGAATATTTATATATTTATAATTAAACCCTTCTAAAATATGAGCGCCTAAAGTATATGATATTTTATAGATTATATTTTTTATTAAATTAATTAAAAAAAGTGATAGCACTGCTCCAACTAAATTAGCTAACGAAATTATAAATAAGTTTTCTAATAATTGAATTTTAATTAAATCGCCTTTTTTTGCACCACAAATTGTCAAAATATTGCTCAAAATATCATTTTCATCAGTTTGAAGCATTATATAATTTGACATCATTAGTGCGAAAAACACAATTGTAACAATAACTAAAACAACGCATAATACATTAATAATATGCATCACTAAATTAGATATTTTAAATGATTCATATTTTTTATTTTTAAAATTAGAATTATAAAATTCATTTAATTTTTTTACAATTCTCTCAACATTTTTTAATCCGTTTTCATTATTTGCATAATAAACATAAATATCATAATTTGAAAAACTATCAAAATTCACCGAAATAGAATATGTATCTGATTCAAAAAAATCTTTTACTATATATGTAGTTTCGGCAATTGTTATTTTATCACCTATTTCGTAATTCAAATTTCGATTAACAATTGCATCATATAAATTATATTTATCAGTTTGATTTCTATCAAAATTTTTACAAATTAAAATTTCTTTGTTAATTATTACCTTTGTTGCTAAAATTAAATTTCCTTTAGAATTATTTTTTATTAAATCCTCGGCATATTCATGATCTAAATTTCCAGAATATTGATATATTACCTTATTGTCTAAATAATTTAAGCTTGTCTTCTTGTAATTTTCATTAAAATTAACCGCTAAAATTAAAACAAACGAAACAAAAAAAGACAAAACAACTACACTTAATCCAATAAATATAGAAGACATTAATCTTTTTTTCAAATTTATGAAAGCATAATGAATAATATCTCTATTTTTCATTTATTTCTCCATCATTTAAGCGATATATCTTATCACCATATTTTATAGCCTGTTCGTCGTTATGAGTAATAACGATCACAATTTTATCTTCTTTACTTATTCTTTTTAGTAAACTCATTATCATATCGCCATTTTTACTATCTAAATTACCTGTTGGTTCATCTGCTAAGATTATTTCTGGATTATTTACAATCGCTCTTGCAATAGATACACGTTGTTTTTCGCCACCTGATAACTTAGATGCAATCATCTTTTCTTTATCAAGCAAACCAACACTATCAAGAGTGCTTAAAATCATTTTTCTTCTTTCATTTTTAGGAATTCCAGCAATGATTAATGGTACTTCTACATTATCATACACTGTAAAATTAGGTTCTAAATAAAATGATTGAAATACAAATCCTATAACTTTATTTCTATAATATGCTTTTTCATTATCATTCATTTCAATAATATTTTTATTATTAACTAATATTTTCCCTGACGATGGTTTTAGTAATCCACCAATAATATTTAGTAATGTTGTTTTCCCTGACCCTGACGGTCCTTCGATTATTGTTAATTCATTTTTATTCAAAATAAGATTAACATTACTAAGTGCATGAACAATATTTGGTGTTTCATCATAGTTCATTGAAATATTCTCAATTACCAGCACTTTACTCTCCTCCTTAAAGTTAAAAACGAACATAAATAATTATACTCAAAAAAATATCGTTGTCAAATCAAAAAGACAACTAGATTAATTCTAATTGTCCATTTTCTTAATAAAATCATTTAAAACCATTGATGCAATTTTAGCTTCTTTAAGAAGTATTTGAGCTTCTTTATAATCTACAAGTCTAACACTTTCAAGCTCATTTGATATTTTAGCAGGTTCATGGTTAATTTTAGCACTAAAACCAACCATTAAATTTTCTCGAGTTTTTTGAAAATAAGAGGATAAATACGAAATATCAGTTACCTCTACTCCTAATTCCTCCATCACTTCTCTTTTTACAGCCTCTTCCAAATTTTCCCCAATTTTAGTATATCCTGCAATTAAAACATAAGGAAGTGGTGAATTAGGTTCATGAGCTAATACAATCTTATTATCAGTCGTATAACAAACAATTATAACACAAGGAATCATATGATCAAAAAGAGGTTTATTACATTTAGGACAAAAGGGAACTAAACCTTCATCACCAATTTCTTTTTTGATGAGCTTTAAGCCACAATATGGACAAAAACTAGCCCTCATATGATTCATCTACCAAAATTGATGTTACCTCAGCAATATAAAATTTATGCATATCACTTAAATCTTCCTTATATTGCTTCAAAATAGATTCATCAAATAAGCATTCTTTCTTAAAAAAATCAGCATAAAGCTTTTTACATTTAAAAACAACATTGGCATTTTTAATATAAGATACTCCCGAATCAGTATCATAAACAGGAACAAAACCACTTTCTTTGTACTTGTCAGTATCACGGCCTGATTTTGTACCCATAATTTTCATTGCACCTTTATAGCTTTCATCCATGAAGCTTAAAGTAAATCTTTCTGATTCTTCCATTAAATTAAATGTATATCTTGTTGGTCTTACAAAAACACAAATAACCTTTTTCCCCCAAAGAGTTCCCATAAATCCCCATGAGACGGTCATTGAATTACGATTATTGTAATCTCCAGCCGTTAATAAGGCCCAACCCGAATTAAAAGTTTCAAAAATTTTTGTTTCATAATCTGAAGTTTGAAGTCTAATCATATATTATTTCCTCCTATAAGACAATAAGTAAAAAAGCAAGTAAATTATTTAACATATGACAAATAGTTGATACGATAACATTATCATCTGAAAAATGATATACTAAAGCCAAAATAACTCCTGATGAAAAATAACTAAAAAAGAAAATTACCCATACTAAAAAGGATTCTTGAGTCGTAAGCATATGTGGAAGTGCAAATACAAGTCCCGAAATTAGTGTTGGAATATACCATAGTTTTTTTTCCTTAAAAAACTTAAAAATCGATTTACGATAAACAAGTTCTTCGCTTATCGGTGCTAAAAAAACAACTGAGATGAAAACAATCGGACCATAGCCATTTGTAATCATTCCGACAAAAGAGTTTTGATTTTCGCTTGATGTTACATTTGAAACTAAGCTTGATAACCAAGAAAACAAAACACTAGAGCCATAAAGTAAACCAAAACCTAGAATAACAAAACCTATAGAATATAATAGATTAAGCTTATTCTTACTTTTCAGGTTAATAAAATCCTCTACAATAAAACCTCTACCAAAAAAGACTACAATTCCAAAAATAAGTACATAGCTTAAAAGGTTATTCCATGATTGCATAAAGTAATAAGCTTTTATCATCGAAGGTTCTAAACCATTTAAATCTTTTAAAGTTAAAAGATTAGTAGCCTCACTTAAAGTAATACCATATTTTGTAGCTGCTATATTGCATATAATTAAAATACCTAAAAAGCTTCCCAAAACCATAGCTATAAGATATCCGAGAATGACGGAAATATTATTTGTTTTCAAGTAGTTTTTCATTTTAATCATTCCTTTTCAACGTTTAGATTATATAACAACCTTTAATATTTGTCAAAATTCGATTTTAAATCTATACTAATTTGATTAAAAATCTGTGTATTTGTCTAAAATGACACTTTTTTATTCTTTCCTTAACAAAATAATAACTTTTTTCTAACTTTTTTTATTTTACCTCTTGATTTATTAATTTTTTGTGGTATTATAGAAACAGGATAAGACTTTTATCTTATCCTAAGTAATTACTCAATTACTACTCTCCCTTTTAGAAGCCGTTCACTCCCAGGACGGCTTCACTTATTAAAAAAAGTAATCGATCTTAAATGATCGATTTTTTTATCCCTTTGGTTTAAATATTGAGCCTAATATTGCAGCAATTAAAATTGCATAAACAATTCCATTACTCGTAGTTTGAAAGATATTTTGGCTTAAACCTATAAAGCCATTTGCAATAGCACCTTCATACGCTGCATGGGCCATACTATGACCAAAGCTTGTAATTGGAAGCAATGCCCCTGCTCCGGCAAAGCTTACTAATTTATCATATAAATTAAAAAATTCGCAGCATGAGCCTACTATAACAAAAATAGAGGTTAAATGTCCTGGCGTTAAATTAAACAATTCCATAATTAATTGGCCAATAAAGCAAATTAAACCGCCAATTAAAAAAGCATTAAGAAAAATCATTTTCTACCTCCCACTCTACTATGTGACATATTGCTGGAATACTTTCAGCTTGAAGAGTCATAATCGGATTCATAAGAGCTCCTGTTGCACATAATAAAACCTTTTTATATTTATTTAATTTCATCATCGTATAAATATAACTATAAGATACCGTAGGCAAGCAAGCGCAGCCTGATCCCCCACAATATATTTTTATATCACTTCCATAAATCATAAGCCCACAATCATTATAATTATTTACCTCATGGTACTTCTCTTCTAAAACTTTTAGTACCAAATCAGAACCATACTTTGATAAATCGCCTGTTAAGATTAGATCATAATCAGCTGGTGTTGTATTAGTTAACTCTAAATACCTTAAAATTGATTCTGCCGCAGCTGGTGCCATCGCCCGTCCCATGTCATCGGGCTTTTTTTGTTTTAAATCAATTACTTGCCCAATATAAGCCCTTTTAAGTGCTATTTTCTTTTTTTTATTTGTAAGAATTATACTACAAGCTGCCGTTACTGTTTTAGTTTGAGTTTGACCTTTAGCTCCACCATATTCATTTGGCATTCTAAATTGTCTCTCACTTGTTGCGTTATGAGAGCTTGTCAGGCATATAACATTTTCACCAGTCTTTTCAACGAAAAGCCCTCCTAAAATCATTCCCAAGCATGATGTAGCACAGGCTGCATATATTCCAACTGCTTTATATGAATAATTTCTTAAGGTATAATTTGAAATTACATTTTGATTACTTAAGTCACCTGAAATAGCAAATTTAATATCATGTTCATTAATTTTCGTTTTCTTAAGTGCCACTTTAATCGCGTCATCTAACATTTTCATTTCTGCTTTTTCAAAGCTTTTATGCTTCATTCTTAAATCTTTATATGTTTTATCAAAATATGATTTAAAGGGTCCATTGGCTTCTTCGTTTCCGGCACAAACAGCAGTTGTATCAATATAAACATCCTTAAATTCAATTAGCTCCATAGGCTCACCAAATATTTAATTAAACCAACCATATAACCTGATATAATTCCAAAAACTAAAACTGAACCAGCAAGTTTTAAAATATTAGCACCAAGTCCTAATAAAAATCCTTCGCTTTTAAATTCCATTGCTGCCGAGCATAAGCTATTCTCGAACCCAGAAATTGGTAAAATACTTCCAGCTTTTGCCATTTGTCCAATTTTATCGTATAAACCTAAAGCTGTTAAAATTCCTGAAAAAGAAATTATACTAATAACCATAATTGACGTTTTAAGAGTGTTATCATCAATAAATTTAGCAAGTATATACAAAATAAACTGTCCTAATAAGCAAATTAAGCCACCAAAAAGAAAGGACTGTAAACAATTAAGCAAAATTCTTTTATAATCTTTTTTTGATTTTAATAGCTTCTGATATTCTTTTTCTTCAATAATCATATTTTCACCCATATTTATTTTTACCAAATATAGGGTTTTAATACACAATTATTCCCAAGCCTTAAATATTTTAAGAATTGTACCTACACCTTTTTCTGATATAACATCAAATTGATTAGAAAACAGTTCCATTATAGTAAAACCAAGACCACTTCTATCTTTACTTTTCATCGTTGAAAATAAAACCTCTCGTGCTTGTGAGATATTTTCAATACCAATTCCATAATCTTCGATTTCAATATAAAGACCTTCATCATCAAATTTAATTCTTAGTTTGATATCCTTATCATTATTTTCATTATAACCATGAATAATAGCATTTGTAATTCCTTCTGATACAATTGTTTTTACCTCATTAATAAATGAGATTGTCTGATTTTTATTTGATATTAAAGACGCAATCATACCTCTTAAATTAGGTATAGCTTCTAATTCACTTTTAAATGTTATTTCCATCTGCTTCATAATCCTAAAAACCACCTTGCTGAGGCTTCAGAGTCTCTTAACGTACAAATTTTTAATAATCCTGACATTACAATAATTTTTTCAATATTTTGATTCAAATCACAAAGAATAATTTTACCACATTTTTCTTTAACCTGATTATAACGTCCAATAATCATTCCAATACCAGTTGAATCCATAAAGCTTAAATCTCTCATATTAAACACAATATTTTTTACATCATATTTGCGTAATATTTCACACAATTTTGCCCTTATATCAGTTACGGACATTTCATCAAGTTCACCCTTAAATCTTGTAAAAACCGTATCTTGTTTTATACACATATTTACCTCTAATCCCATTCTTATCACCTAGCTAAAGTATACATTTAAATATACCTAAAAAAAAGGCATTCGACAAAACCTCTAATTATAAATAAAATATTTTTTTTTATTGTTTTGCCAAATGCCGTCAATATAATATATCAAATTAAAGAAAATGTAAAAAAAACTCCAATTGTGGAGTTTTATTTTACCTGAAATTGAGAATTATAAATTGAAGTATAGAAGCCATTTTTGGCAAGAAGCTCTTCATGACGACCTATTTCCATAATATGTCCATCCTTCATTACAATTATTTTATCAGCATTTTTTATTGTTGAAAGACGATGAGCAATAATAAAAGTTGTTCTACCTGCCATCATTTCCTTAAATGCTTTTGAAATTAATATTTCTGTACGTGTATCTATATTTGATGTTGCTTCATCAAGAATTAATACATTAGGAATTCTTAACATTAATCTTGCAATACATAAAAGCTGCTTTTGACCCGTTGACATACCATCACTATCTGAAATAATTGTATCATATCCATGTGGAAGCTGCATGATAAACTCATGAGCATATGCCCTTTTAGCTGCATCTATAATTTCCTCATTAGTAGCATTATCCTTACCATAAGCAATATTTTCTTTTACAGTTCCTTTAAATAACCAAGTATCCTGTAAAACCATTCCCATGTGTGAGCGAAGACTTTTCCTTTTTATCTGATAAATGCTTTTTGAATCAACCGTTATATCGCCGCTATTAATATCATAAAAGCACATTAATAAATTGATTAGCGTTGTTTTACCACAGCCTGTAGGTCCAACAATTGCAATTTGTTCGCCTTTTTTACAATCAATTGAGAAATTTTCAATCAAAGAAACGTCACTCTTATATGAGAAAAATACATCCTTAAATGCTATTTCACCATCAATATTTTCAATTTCTTTAAGATTTGACTCATCAGGTAATTCTTTAGCATCAAGTAGTTCAAAAACACGCCTTAAAGATGCAAAGGAATTTTGAAGTTCAGTAGCAACGGAAGAAATACTATTAAAAGGCTTAGTATACGAAGAGGCATAGCTTAAGAACGTTGATAGCATACCAACCTTAAGACCACCAGAGACAACATCGATTGCACCAAATGTTGCAACACAAAGATAAATAATTGCATTTACAAATCTTGTAATAGGATTTGCAAGCGATGAATAAAATTGAGCATTAATGCCATATTTATATAATTCTTCATCAATTTCATCAAAAGTCTTAGTATTAGCATCTTCTCTTCCATAAGCTTTAATAACTGCTTGATTTTCAACCATTTCATTTACAAAACCGGTTAAGCGTCCTTTTACCTCAGCCTGAGCCTTAAAGGTTTTAAAACTCATTTTAGCAATAAAGGTAGCACCAATTAAAGAAAGAGGAGTTAAAGCCACAACTAATAAACCTATTTTATAATTTAATCTAAGCATAAATACAAGGGTAAATATTATTGTTATAATACCTGTTAAGGCTTCGGTAAATGTTTGCAAAAGCCCTTCTGCAACCGTATCGATATCTGTAATAATTCTTGAAAGTAAATCACCGTAAGAATGAGAATCAATGTAAGATACTGGGACACGATTAATTTTAGCGAAGGTATCAATTCTTAAATCTCTAATCATTAAATAAGTAAGCTTATTTAAAAAATAAGTCATTATATAACCAAACAATGCACCGATAATAACACAACCTATTAATAAATAAAGATACGTATAAAATTTATTTCTAAGGCTACCAAAATCATGAAGATAATCAAGCTCATCAATTAGATTACCCATAAGCATAGGTGCATATAGTGTCGCAAACACGTAGACTAAAGCCGACAAGAAGGCTAGTACTAAAATAAAGCTATAAGGCTTAAGGTATTTAAAAATTCTTTTAATTAAATGCTTATTCTTCATTTATAGTAACCTCCTTTACAGACATTTCCTGACTAATACAAATTTCACGATAAAGCTTTGATTTTTCTAGAAGTTCGTCATGACAACCAATTGCGTCTATTTCACCATTGTCAAGGACAATAATCTGATCAGCATATGCAATTGATGAAGCTCTTTGAGAGATAATAAATGTTGTCTTTTTTAATTCCTTAATAGCCATTCTAAGCTTATAATCAGTTTGATAATCTAAAGCCGATGAAGAATCATCTAATACCAAAACTGGACTATTCTTTAAAATAGCACGAGCAATGCTTAAGCGTTGACGTTGACCACCACTTAAATTTTTACCGCCTTGTAAAACCCTTGCATTTAATCCATCGGGCATTTTGCTTATAAAGTCAGCCTGAGCTACTTTTAAGGCATGGTTTATTTCATCAATGCTGGCATTTTTTTTCCCATAGCACAAATTATCAATTACATTTCCATTAAATAGAACCGCCTTTTGTAATACTGTAGAAATATTATGATTAACATATGATAGCTTATAATCTTTAATATTACGGCCATTAAGATAAACATCACCACTTGTAGTATCATAAAAACGATTAATTAAATTAACAATGGTAGATTTACCTGAGCCTGTACCACCAATAATACCAATTGTTTGACCTTTATAAACTTTAAAGTTCAAATTTGAAACAGCAGGATATGAATCAATATTATAATTGAATGTTACATTCTTAAATTCAATTGCTACATCAGTATCTAATCCTTCTTCGTAACTTCCATCATTAATTGATGATTTCATATCGAAGACCTCATTAATACGTACTGATGATGCTTGTGCCTTAGTAAAGATGGTAACTAAATTAGTAACCGCAATAATCGCAATCAAAATTTGATTTAAATAATTGATTAAAGCTTGAATATCACCAACTGAAAGATTAATTGTCTTCATTTGATACATTCCAATATACATTACTAAAATAATAGCTGCATTTACGACAATAAAAGTTAAAGGATTTAAAAAAGCACTAATTTTACCAAGTCCAACTTGAAGACTAGCAAGTTTGGAAGTTTCATCATTAAAGCGATTAACTTCATATTCCTCTTTACGAAATGCTCTTACTTGTCTTACACCCGTGAAATTTTCTGTCGTTATTGTTGTAACATTATCCAAACTTTTTTGAATCTTTTTATTTCTTGGTAAAGTAAGCTTCATAATCATAAAGAAAATTATAAAAAGTAAAATACCCGTAATTAAGAATACAATACCCATAATAGGATTAATTACAAAGGCAAGAGCAGTTGAACCAATTACGATAAAAGGACTTCTTATTACTAATCGAATAAGCATTGCAACTGATTTTTCAACATTAAAAATATCATTTGTCTGTCTTGTAATAATACTAGATGTTGAAAGATAATCAAGTTCCTTAAACGATAAAGAATTAATATGCTTAAAATAATCGTTTCTAACATCTGTTCCAAACCGTTGTGATACTCTTGAGGCAATAAATTGACAAACAAGGGTCGAACATAAGCCTGTTGCAGCAAATATTAATAATAAAACACCTTGCTTGATTAAATATGACTTACCACCATCACCATTAATACCAATATCAATCATATTTTTTATTACTAGTGGAACAAGAAGCTCAAATATAGCTTCTAACAATTTAAAAATGGGTCCAATAATAACCCAGTGAATATTTTTTTTTAAATACTTCTTATATAGACGAAACACACAAATCACACTCCATATTTTAAGATTATAGCATATGAATTTAATTTATTAAATAAATTTTGTATAATTTTATTTTTTTAGCAAATGATATTAATGCGATAAAAATCGCAGGAGAATTATCCCCAAATTCTTCTTGAAGTAAAAGCTATCTATACTTCTTTTCTCCCTTTCACACATACTTCAATTTAAGGAAAAATGACTAGCAAATGCTAGCCATTTTTTTACATAGATTTAATTTTACTGACCTTAATAATTGTACCATTATACTCATGTCCCTGAAGCTTCATCAAATAATTAAATCCTTGACGAGTAATTTCTAAGTCAGTACCTGATTTTCTAATTACAATATCGCCAATATTTTCTTTTCTTACACCAGCCACACGACCAGCAAGTGAAACTAGAATTTGAGGTCGTAAAAGTTCTTTTTTTCCAATATTAAGATGTGCATAAACATAATTTTTTTCTTTTCCCTTAGTATCATATTTACGTTCTCTATCACCCTTAAGACGTCCTTCAGGTTTCTTTTTAGCAACATAAATTTCCCTATATTCTTTAGATGATGAATTAAATGACATTGCAATTAAAGCATTAACAAGCTGTGCAGGGTCATTATGAAGCTTAGCAAATTTATTAATTAATGCCATATTAGGTTCAATTGGATCTTCTAAATGACTACAAACATTCTTAAAATAAGCTTGCATGCGAGCATGAATAATATCTTCCTTAGAAGGGATTGGCATCTCAATCATTTTTGATTTTGTAAAACGTTCAATAAATGATACCTTTCTTCTTTCTGATTCCGTCGCAAAGGAAATTGAATGTCCTTCATTTCCCGCACGTCCAGTACGACCAATTCTATGAACATAAAGCTCATCCTCAAGAGGAAGATCATAATTTATAATAGCTTCTAGACCTTTAATATCTATTCCACGAGCCGCTACATCAGTACAAACAAGAATATTAATATTTCCATCTCTAAATGAATTCATTACTCTATCTCTAACACCTTGTTTTAAATCCCCATGAAGTCCATCTACTAAATATTTATTTTTTTGCAAAGTTGAAACAATTTCATCAACCTTACTTTTAGTATTAGAAAAAATTATACAAGAATTAAAGCCTGAAAGATCCAGGATACGAATTAAAAGGTCCATCTTACTTTCACGCTTACAATAATAAACCTCTTGTTTAATTGCTTCTACAGTTAAACTCTTCTTTTTTATTACAATGTGTTCAGGATTATTTTGGTAATGCAATGCAACCTTTTTAATAAAATCTGGCATTGTTGCACTAAATAAAACCGTTTGACGCTCTTTTGGTGTATCATGTAAAATTGTTTCAAGATCATCCTGAAATCCCATTTTCAACATTTCATCAGCTTCATCTAGTACAAGATGCTTAAGATTTGAAAAATCAATTGTTTTTCTTTCCATATGATCAATTATTCTACCAGGTGTACCAACAATAATTTGAGGACGATTCTTAAGTTCTCTAATTTGTCTTTCATAAGATTCACCACCATAAATTGTTGCAATCTTTATTCTATGTTTAAAAGTTAAAAGTTTTTTTAATTCTTTTGAAACCTGAATTGATAATTCACGTGTTGGACATAAAATCAAAGTCTCAAATGGTTTATTTGTCGTGTTTATTAAAGTTGGAATCCCATAAGCAAAGGTTTTACCTGTACCTGTTTGAGCTTGGCCAATTAAATCTACTCCTGTTAGCATAAGGGGAATAGCTGCGCTTTGAATTTCTGATGGTTTTGAAATATTAATAGCCTCTAAAGCATTTAATATTTCTTCATCGTTAATTATATCTTTAAATGTCATATTTGCACTTCCTTCAAAAAAAAATAGTAGACATTAAAATCTACTTTCAACACCTTTAAAATTATAACATTTTTTTTATTATTTGCAAGAAATAATGAAGATATATCATATGAAAGCATTTTCAAAATAAAAAAGGATTTAAAATCCTCTTTTACTTAATGAACCTTATTACAATATGGACATATAAATTCAGCTTTTGAATTATAATTTGTAATATTACGGTAATGATAAAAAGCATCCTTCTTTATCAACTCTTTTGGTACAAATGAATCAATACTTGTTTCAAAATAGTTTTCCTTTTTTATATCACAATACTTTTTTACTATTTTTTGTCGACAATGAAAGCAAATAAATTCACCCTTTTTTTCATCAAAACTCATTTTTTCGCCACAAAAAGGACAAAGATCAAAAGAAATGGTTGTATAAATCATACCTCTTAAAATAATTTGTTCAATTCTTCTAAATGAATCAATATCATCGATGCTTAATAAAATGTGTTTAGTTTCTACTTCAATTGGATATGCCGGTAATATTTCATCATATTTTCCAGCTTTATCGTTAAGAATAGAAATTAAAATTGAATATTCTTTTTCTTGTTTAATTTTAAGTAATATATCACCATCTACTGTTTTGAGTTCTATTTGCCATTTTTTAAATTCAAATGTTAAATTTAAATTATTAAAATCAATAATTGTATCTTTTTTTGCTTCAAAATTAAAATTAGTAATCGCAAATACCATTAAAAATTTTACATAAATGTAATAATTAGCTTTAAAATTCAAAAAATCAGTTTCATTTAAAGGTTTAAAGTCTGCTTTAATTTTTCGAAAATGCTTTAGCAAATTATATACTCGATGGTAGTCTTTTTGCATCAGTAAAATATTAGAATTGTGAAGAGAAAAATTATTTGGATAGTTTTTATTTAAACGATAAACATTCCGTTTAAGGCGTGATGTTATAACATCCTTATAATAATTAAGTTTATTGTAATACTCTTTGATTGCCTCATAATTTTGACTAAAGCTTCTAATATAACCCGTATGAAGTTTACCAATCGCTAAAAAATAATTAGGATGATTTACTCTTTCAAGTAAATTCATCTCAAGAATTTTTCCTGAATAAAGCATCTCTCTTATTATTTTCATTTGTTTTTTTAAATAATTAAGAATAGTATCAATGGTTTTGGCAAATACCATGTTTTCATATATACAAAAGTCATCATTATATACTCTTGTCATAAGCTTCAATGGTTTTATACTAGTTGAAGTAATATCATCCCATAATTCACTATGAGTTGCAATATGATTAATAGTCTTATTATTAATTAATCTTACTGCCTCAACGGGTAGTACCTCATCTGTATCTTTAAGATGAATTATAGGCCTAGCAAAAATTCTTTTTATCGATGGTAAAACATAATTAATTTTAGAAATCATTTGATCTAAATCATCAAAACTAAAATTTTCATGAACCATAAAAAGAGATAGTTTGTTAATTAAGTAATAATCAAATTCTGGAATTGTTACATTATTGTAACTTTCAAGAAACGAAATAAAATTATTATAATCATTATTTATTGCTGCTATTTCTAATAACTCTAACTTATTCATTAAAGATCCTCATTCAATTTACTAACAAACTCTGCACATTTAAATAACTTTAGTTTTTCAAAGCTAGATATTAAACTTTCTTTATCTTCAACGGCCTTAAATTCAAGCTTAGATACTACCTTTGATAGTAATATATCCTCTAAAGCTTCATCTATTAATTCCTTTGAGTTTGTAAAACACGAAATATAGATTTTAACATATTCCTCAATCTGATTCATAATACGATTTCCAAAAGAAATATTATATGGTCTTAATAAAGCCTCTACATCATTAACATACGAAACAGACTCTAAATCAAATGTTTGTTCTTTTATAGCCTTCTCAAGTAATTTTTCAAACTTATCATATGATAAATATTTACTTTCAATTGGATTAGAATAATTTCTTACCTTAGGTGCTCTTTGATTAAAATTCATTGTCGCAGCACGGTCATATACCTTATCTGAAATTTCAAATGTAGATTCATCACGATTAGCTGTACCAATAAACCATACATTTTGGGGGATATGCAAGGTATGTCCGTCAATTAAAGATAAATATTGATGCTTTTCATTATCATAATCATTAGTTAGCGTAACATTGCATAACTGTATTTCTCTTTTCTCTGGCTCATTTTCCATTAAAGAAAGGAAATCTGAAAAATAATATTCAATTCTTGATAGATTCATTTCATCAAGTACAATAAATGTAATTACATCGGGATTAAGGCTTGCCTTATAAAGCATGCGAGTAAACTTTTTAGGTGTAAAAACTTTTGAAAATTCATTGTAATATCCAATAAGTTCATTTTTATCCTTCCAAGATGATTCAACTTCAACAATCTCACAATTTCCCATCAAAGCTTCCAAAAATATTTTAGGAAGTGAAGTTTTACCTGTTCCCGACATTCCTTGTAAAATAGAAAGCTTTGTTGCACCTAAACCAGCTACAAATTTAGCAATTGTTTGTGGAGTATAAGAAAGATGAAGTCTTGATTCTCTTGCATAATCAACTACAAATTGTACAATATCAGGCAAAGAAGGGTTTTCAAACAATTTGTTTTTTCTTTGAAATAACAGGTCATTATAATAAGATAACTTATTATCAAGTTCTGTAAAAGCTGGACATGCATCAAAATTAGGAATCACTTTCACTTGTGGAAGAATATCCTCGTTTTTTTCTGCAATTTCTTCTTCAATTTTATCTGAAGTTTTTTCTTCTTTTTCCGTTTTCTTTACATTTGTTTCATTTTCAATATCTTCTTTTATTTCATTTAAATCAGATTTAGTTTCATTAGCTGCAATTGCAATTTTGATAGGTTCATCATTTTTTAGATTAATTTCATCAGCTAAGTCCTTTTCCGCTTTAGTAAATGGTTTGAAGAAAAAAAGTACAATAGCAAAGAAAACATCAATAAATATTAAATAAAAGCAGCCTGAATCAACGGTTCCAATATCAGTTGATAGAACATCTTTATATCCATACATTTTATCAATTAGTTCATTGATCTGCTCTATATTAATAATACTTGTAATTTCATAATATTTTCCAAATAAGCCGACAATAAATATAAAAGCAAAATTCATTATAATTGTTGCTAGAGCAATTCGCTTTTGCTCTTTACTTCTTGTAAAAGTCGCAGTTAAAGTAATTATAAACATTACTATTGCACAAATAACTATCACAAGGAAAACAAATGCTAGAACCGTAAATCCTGATCCGGTTTTACTTGGATTCATTAATAAATCAATTCCCGTAATCGTAACTGATATATTAGAATTATTATATATTTTACTTTCAACATGAATAAGAGATGTAAACAATGATGAAATTGTTACGGCTGTAAATAATGTAACAAATACTAAAATAATAATATTATTACCAAATAAAGTCCTTTTTTCACTTTTTCCTTCATTAAACTCATTTTTAGAATTTATAAAACTATGTAAAAGTGTGATAATAGATAAAATCACAAAAGGAATCCAATAATAGGTTTCAAGATTATTATAATTATTATTTGTACCCAAATAAAAAACAACTGTATTTCCGACAATAAAATAAACAATCGCCACCGCAAAATTTATATATGCTGATTCCTTAGATGCTTTAGAAAAATTAATTGAATGCCAATAATAATATTTTAATGTATGTAAAAAAACACATACCGATGCAATATAAACTAAAAAAGTAATAATAAAACTTATATATTGGATAATATTATTTGTACCCATTAATCCGTCTATAATAATAAATGTAACTTCCTTACTATTATAGTATCCTGTATAAAGAGGAATAAAAAAGATACTTGATAAAGCCAAAATACTTATTATATTCATAATTAAGGTTATGATATAATTCCTATTATGATTTATTTCTTTTTTTATTTTAGCTCCATAAATACTTTCTAATACTGTATGAATACAATAAACAATCATTACTATAATTGTAATAATTAATAAAAAAACATTACCAAAGCCAAATATATCAAAACTAATACCTAAGCTAATCAAAACAATTTGAATGGCAATAGACATTATTGACTCAATCAAAAAGCATTTTTTTCCACATACATTCTTTATTCCAAAGCATATTTGACAAATACCTAATATTACAGTAATAATTAAAACGGCAAACGCAACAATACCTTGTCCATCATTAAAATTAATTTTTTCTACAAGCAGCGTATCATTATAAGCAATTGCCAGTACACCCATCAAAACTAATATCGCACTAATTATGTTTAAAGATAGGCCAATTATTCTTAAAAATATTGAATTTTTATAAATTTTTTCTAATTTCTCTTTCATTTTCTTTCCCTCACAATTCATATTATACGTTTATTATACAACAAAACAGAAAAAAAATTAAATATTTATTTTTTACATATAAAAAAAGCCCATTTAAAATGGACTTAGTATTTATTAAATTATGCTAGGAAGTCCAATGAAGAACAAGAAACGTTCAACAGCGGGCATCTCTTGATATACAATTAGGATTCCTAAGAAGATAGGTGTTCGACAACATGTGTATCCTTGATCCCTATAAAATAAAATTTGGGTTCCACGGCAATCTTCCTAGCACCTATATATTAGCATAATAATCACGTAACGTCAACTTACTTAAAAGGCAAAAGTTAAAATTAAAGTAATAAAGGCCATAAATATTAAGCATATACCAATAAGATACATATACTTATCACCTTTAACATTTGCTTGATATGAAGAGTACTTATTAGCATAAGGCATAATAATTGCAATTATTCCAATGCATAATAAATCAATAGGAATCAAAAAATGCTTTGTATAAAAATTACCATCAAATTTTCCAAACATTAATACTAAATAATAAATAACATTAGCTGCGGCAATAGCTGTAAAAAATAATGCAACACCTTTTAAAAGTTTTTTTTCTTTTAGGCTTAAATTTTTTCTTTTTTCTGTCATATAATCACCATTTTCAATATGATTATACTATAACAAAAAAGACTAGAAAAATCTAGTCTTTATTTATTACTTTGTAAGAGCAGCTACTAAATCTGCCTTCTTCATTGCAGAAATACCAGTAATTCCCTTTTCTTTTGCAATTACCTTTAATTCAGCAACAGTCATCTTGTTATAATCAACTGTAGCTTCAACAGCAACTTCAGTCTTTGGAGCTTCTACTTTTACAGTCTTTGGAGCCTTTACAGTTTTTGTTGCTTTAGGTGCTTCTTGAGCAACATCAGCCTTTGCAGCTTTTGCAGCCTTTGATTCTGTTTGAAGAACTACAACCTTTTCAGTTAACTTAACTGAAGGCATTGTAAGACCCTTCTTAGCAATTTCAACAAACTCAGTGAATGCCTTTGGATCATTAACTGCTAAATCAGCTAACATCTTACGGTTAACTTCAACACCAGCACGGCTAAGACCACAAATAAATAAAGAATACTTTAATCCATTTTCCTTAGCTGCAGCATTAATACGTTGAATCCAAAGCTTACGGAAATCACGTTTCTTTTGCTTTCTATCTCTGTATGCATATTGCATAGCACGCATAACTGCTTCATTTGCAGTTCTATAAATTGTATGTTTTGAGCCAACATAGCCCTTGGCTAATTTTAAGACAGCCTTACGTCTTCTTCTTGTTGTATATCCACCTTTAACTCTTGGCATGATAATTACCTCCTTAAAATTTTAAATAGTATAGCGATTAACGCATATTAGAAATTAATGATTTAATTCTCTTCTCATCTGAAGAATGTACTGATGTTGACTTTGATAATGCAACATTTTCCTTATGAGTCTTATTAGTCTTTAAATGTCCTGTATATGCATGACCACGCATAAGCTTTCCAGAACCTGTTACCTTAATTCTCTTTTTTAAACCACTATGAGTCTTTTGTTTTGGCATTTTAATTACACTCCTTCTTATTTATCATTCTTTGATCCTAAAACCGTAAATAATGATTTACCATCTAGTTTAATTGGAGATTCTTGTTGTGAACAATCTGCTAAAGTATCAACAAATTTTTTCATAACCTCTTCACCAATATCTTGATGAGCAATCATACGTCCATAGAAACGAAGTGAAACCTTCACTTTATTTCCCTTTTCAAGAATCTTTCTTGCATTTCTTGATTTAGTCATTAAGTCATTTTGCTCAATAACTGGACTAAGTCTTATTTCTTGAACTGAAATTACTTTTTGACTCTTTTTCATTTCTTTAGCTTTCTTTTGTTGCTCGAAACGGAATTTAGAGTAATCCATAATTTTAGCTACTGCTGGGCTAGCCTCTGGTGACACAAGCACCAAATCCAAACCTCTATCAGAAGCCGCTTGTAAAGCTAAACGCTTAGGTAATACTCCAAGCTTTTCTCCTGTGTTTGTAATAACTAGCATTTCTTTACATCTAATGTCATCATTAATAATGGCATCATTATTCTTTTTTGGCTTGTTAATACTAGCCACCTCCAAAATAATTTTAGCAAAATAAAAAGGGACATAAACGCCCCTATAAGTTACAATCTATTTAACTGTGACATTTTGCCTACCAACATAATCAATCAGGCGAGAAACGGGCGTTTCTTCTTTCCACTTATTTAATTACCTTCTATATTATATACAATACAGAAAGTTATGTCAACTGTTTTTTTTATTTTTTTGAAATATAAATGATTGATAAGAAAATTATTAAAAATATTAGTATATAAAGTGATGTATTATTTTCAATATTTTGATTTAAAATTACAAGTATAGGAAAATACTTCCTTATCTTAATATTTTCTTTAACAAAGTTTAACGTCAAATATATTATTAGGGGGATTGCGTCAACAATAAAAATACGAAGAATTTTCATCATTAATAAAATTAAAACAACGTTAAAGCAACTATATAATATTATAAAAATACCTATTTTTAAGAAAGTAACTTTAAAAATAAAATTTGGATACCAAATTAATGGGATAATACCAATGATTAATACTTGAACCAAGCTATAATAAAATGCTATTTTTAGTGATGTGATAAGTTTGGAAAAATTTAAATTAACTCTAGTAACACGGGGAATTAAAATAAAATTAATTGTATTTACCTCTTCTTTTAATTCAGATAAAAATAAGGTTGGAATAATTACACAATTTAAAATCATTAAGAAATTTGAAGTAGATTCTAAGTAATTTGCGATATAATCATCCTTTATAAAAACAAATTCAGCCTTATCAAAACCCAGACTAAGGTTATAATATGAAACAACTGCTAGTACAAATAACGTTGCTATAAGGATAATTAGATTTTTTGTGTTTAAATATATTTTCATATAAAGGTCGGAGATATATTTTATTCTTCGCATAATTTTCCATCCTTTATAAATATCTTTTTAGCATTAATTTTAAGTTTTTTAGGTATTTCGTGAATTGACATAACTATTACTGTGTTTGATCGTTTTTTCAAATCCCCAAAAAAACTTTTGATGGCTTCCTCATCAAGCCCCTCAAGTGGTTCATCGTATAAAATAACATCATATTTATCTAAAAGCGAAATAATAATTCCCACCTTTTGAATCATTCCTTTTGATAATTTTTTAATTGGCATATTTTCAAGCCTATAGTTCATAGCAAGCTCTAAAAAGCTACCCATGCTTTTATTAATTTTACTATATTGGTTAATAAGCTCATATGTCATAAGCTCTTTAGGAAGAGTAAGCTTTTCTGGCAAATAAAAGATATTATGCCCTAATACAGTCCCTTCATAGTTGCTATCAATCCCGGCAATAATTTTAAGCAATGTTGATTTACCTGCACCATTTTGACCAATCAAAAAATAAATTCCTGGTTCAAACTCATAATTAGCATCATTAAAAATGATCTTATTTCCAAAGCTCTTTTTTATATTTTGAAGTTTAAGCATAAGATCCTTCCTTTAATTTCAATTCCAAAAGGTTAAAATTTGAATTTTCAATTATTCCAATCATTTTTTTATCAGTTTTATATATAAAATAATAATATAGCATTTGGCTATCAGGGACAAAATATGTCTTTTCATTTTCACTATCATGATAAATTTTAGGAAAGCTTAGACCATTTACCACATCATAGTTTTCATCACTTATAAAAATTCCTTCTTCATTTTTATTAACTGCTATGATTCTATTTTCTAATTCTTCCATTATAATATTTCCAATTTGTAAATATAAGCTTTTTTCTGGCATTTCAACATGCAAAATTACATTATTATAGCTTTTATTTTTTTCTAAATTCAATTCAAATAAAATAAAATAACAGTAAACATCTTCATTAAAAGCTCTTATTTTAACACCATTTTGGACCCTGATTTTTTTTAGTTTTAAAGTGGTATTTTCTGTTTCAAGATAATAATTTGGAAGTGAGCTTTCAAAAATACAGTCAGAACTATCAACAAAAATAGGGATTTTAATTTGCTGATTTTCAATGTTTACATGATATTCTTCTTTTGTAGAATAACAAGTACATGTCTCTGCTTTTTTATAATTAAATAGAAATAAAATAAAAATAATTGCAGCCAATAAAATATAATCCTTAAGATATCTCATACCTTAATCTTCTCGATTCTTAAATGTGAATCTGTAATTGTAAAATATTCAAATCCTCCTTCATTACGCCTGAACCACCACTCATAATAGCTAGCAACACCATTTGTTAATAAACCTGACCCCTGAATATAAATAATACACACAGTTCCTGGATCAATATCAACTTCTAAATTTTCCTGTTGCTTAACAAGCTGTGTTTCCTGATAACTCCCCTCTAACTTTAAGCTTGAATCTAGACCATTTTTAAATTTTTTTATCGTACCTGAAATATCATATTTTATTGTTCCTGTGCAGCTTATAGATGTTTTAACACAATTTTCAGCGCTAACCTGAACTTTATATTTCAAGGCTGTTGTGCCACTATTATACATACTAAATACTACATTAGATATAAAATCAACCTGAACATTTCTTTGAAAAAAATGATATCTCCACCCTACAAACTTTCTATCACTTACAAGCTCATATGCTGACTTTAACTCTTCGCTTGAATAATCTCTTAAAAGCTTTCCATCTGTAACATTAATACTTGCAAATGCAGTATAATCATTTACATCAGCTTTTACTGCTTGGTCATTGAAATTAATTAAAATCGTTATTAAAAGAATCAATAAAATAAACATATATACTTTTTTCATAATGATGTATCCCTTTCTAATATATATGTTTTATTAATATTAATTTTTATTCACACTTTTCACTAATATAATATCATAATAAAGCTTAAAAATCTAGTTTTTAAATAACATTAGCTTTTAATGAATACTCTTAATTTATATTAATTCCTATAAAAAAATAAAAATAGAGAAAAATTCATCATATACTAATATAAAACAAGTATTTATATCCTTATAATGAATAAAATTTCTCTATAAATTAATATAAAATTTTAAAACGTCTAAATGAAATTCATAAGGATTCTGCCTAAGAAGTTCTCCAGTTAAAATTCTTATTATCTCATCTAAATTATTTTGATAATAAATCATTTTCTTATTTTTTATATCTGCTACAATTAACGCAAAAATTGGTAAAAATAGTGTAATTATAAAAATACAAATTACATATCCAATACTATCACCATTATATTATATGATTATCCCTAACTTTGTTTGATGCCAAAGAAAAATTTTTCTTTTTTGATAATTTAAAGTACTCGTTAGCTTTATCTAAATCAGAATTTTCATAAATAAGACCTAGAATATATTCAAACTCACCAGCTTTTTCATCAAAAATGTACCCATTTTTTATTGAATCCTCATAAAATGGAGCAGCTTCCTCGTCAAGTTCTAGCGGAAGTATTTCAAAATATACATATTCTTTTTCCTCTTTATTCAATCCATTAACAGTTCTAACTAAGTTAATTCCAATAGGAGTACCACATTTTAATGACACTTCATTTTGAAAAAAAATACCTTTGTCTAAATTTTCATCTATTTTTAGATCAATTAAATTAAGCGGATATTCAAACTTTTTATTTAAATCACTAGCTTTATTAATATAATCAACTGAGCTTCTTCTTATGCCAACGCAATTAGAAATTGCTTTTATCCTTAAATATTTCATTGTAACCTCTTTAAATTAAATTTAATAAATCTGGGCTTACCCCTCGCTCCTTAATTATTTCCATAATTTTGTCCTCATCTTCATCAGATAAATCTTTATGAGCAAGTTTAGCCCCTTTTCTTATTACATATCTTAGATTATCTTCGTCAGATAAATCAATTGTTTTAGCTTCTTCAACCAACTCTAAGACATCATTTTTATCAATGTTATATTTATTAATGACATCAAAAACATTTTTAAAATCCATAAAAAATCCTCCTGTACATAATATGCCAGGAGGCTATAAAAAATTACTCACTTTTTAATTCACGACTAAGCAAAATCTTAACCGCTACTTTAACGTCAAGATGATCATATAACACCTTATATGCCATACTTAATATTTGTAATTCTAAATTATACTTTATTCTAATTTCCTCACATGCTTTTACTGCTCTTACACCTTCAACAACATTTTTAGAATTCTCAATAACACTTTCTAATGTCTCGCCATTACCTATGCGCATACCTGCTTGAAAATTTCTTGATAAAGTTGATGATGCTGTAAGCATTAAATCACCTATGCCAGTAAGGCCATAGCAGGTAGACTCTTCTCCACCCATTGCTTTTACGATTTCAATTATTTCACGATTAGAACGTGTTAGAAGAGCAGCTCTAGCATTCATACCAAGATCAAGGCCCTGGCAAACGCCTGAAATTAATGCAATCGCATTCTTTACAGCACCACACACCTCAACCCCTATCATATCAGATGATGTATAAACACGAACATAATTAGGATTATTAAATAGCTGTTGAATATATGATGCGTCAGAACTATCTTTTGATGCAGAAACTAAAAGTGTAACCTTACGGTGCATAATTTCTTCCGCAAAGCTTGGCCCAGATAAGCATACAAAACCTTTAATATATTCGATTGGTAAGACCTCTTCGATTATTTGAGAAACTAAATATGATGTTTCTGGTTCAATTCCTTTAGATACATTAACAAATATTTTAGGTGTTTTAATATGACATCCAATTTCTTGAATGACACTTCTCATTACCTTAGTTGGAACACACAATAAAATTATATCTGAAAAATTAAGAACATCATCCAAACTCAAAGTAGCCCTTATTCCTTCCGGAATAGAAATATCAAAAAACGGATGTAAATGATTAATATTAATCTTTTCAACAAATTCTTTATTAATATCTCTAATTAAAACATTGTGTCCATTATCAGATAAAATTTGTGCAAGGGCAGTTCCAAAGGAACCGCCACCAATTATTGATATATTCACATCAATCACGCTTTCTCAATGATAATTTAATTGGTGTACCAAAAAAATTAAAATTCTTACGCAATTGATTTTCTAAATATCTTAAATATGAAAAATGAACATAGCTTGGATCATTTAAGAATATTGCAAATGTAGGAGGCTTTGTGCCGACCTGAGAAATATAATAAAACTTTGGTTTCCCACCATTAAATTCTGCAGGAGGATTCATTGCTATTGCATCGTTAAACACATCATTTAAAATACTTGTTTGTACGCGCTTATTATATGATTCATATGCAAGCTCAATTTGAGGGAATAGCATCTGAACACGCTTGTTTTCTAAAGCACTTAAGAATACAATTGGTGCATAATCTAAGAATTTAAAGTTTTCTCTAACCTTCTTAGTCCACTCATTCATAGCCTTAGAATCCTTTTCAACCGCATCCCATTTATTAACAACAATAATTGTAGGACGATTGTATTCATCACAATATTGAGCGACATGCTTATCCTGCTCTTGAAAACCAGTTTGTGCATCAAGAACGAGTAATACTACCTCACTTCTTTCAATCGCATCAACTGTACGAATAACCATATATTTTTCCATATTTTCATAGATTTTTCCACGTTTTCTAAGACCAGCTGTATCAATAACTACATAATGCTTACCATATGCATCAAATTCAGTGTCAATCGCATCCGTTGTAGTTCCTGGCACATCAGATACAATAACGCGATCATTATGAAGCAAAGCATTAGTCAATGATGATTTTCCAACATTTGGACGCCCAATTAAACTAAAGCAAATACTATCCTTGTATGGACGATCCTTAATTTCTGGTAATGCATCAATAACCTTATCAAGAAGATCTCCAACACCAACGCCATGGTTTGAAGAAACAGGAATTGGATCTCCAAAGCCTAAGGCATAAAATTCATAAACATTATCCATAAATTTCTGGTCATCAACCTTATTGACAGCTAAAATTACAGGCTTATTTGAACGATATAATAATTTTGCAATATATGTATCATCATCAGTAACCCCTGAGCGAGAATCACAAAGCATGATAATTACATCAGCCTCTTCCATAGCTACTTCAGCTTGAGCTTGAATTTCAACCTGAAAAGGCGCGTCAGAAATTTCAATACCACCCGTATCTATTAAATTAAATTCATGACCTAGCCATTCACCCTTTGCATAAATTCTATCTCTAGTTACACCAGGAGTTGAATCAGTAATGGATAACCTTTGGCCAATTATACGATTAAACAATGTTGATTTTCCAACGTTAGGACGACCAACAATCGCCACCTTACCTAGCATTTACATCAAACCTTTCTTAGCTTACTTTAATTGATCTTTAAAAATATCTCCTAAAGTTGTAGCCTTTGTTTCATCTTCATTTTGCATATAATTTTCATATTGTTCTCTTTCTTCTTGAGCTTTATATGCTTTTTCTGATAAATTTAAAATCCATTTTTTAGGATTAAATTCGGTAACAATACAATTAACATCGTCACCAACCTGATACAAATCAGTAGCTTTTAGTTTCTTTTCGCCACCATCAACAGCATTAAATGGTAAAAAGGCATCAACACCAAGTAAAGAAACTACAAAGCCATTTTCTTTAACTTCTGTGATTTTTCCTGTAACCTTAGAACCAACAGATGTTTCAACACGATTCCAAGGATTATCAATTAATGGCTTTCTTGAAAGACCAATCTTTTCATTTGCATCATCAAAGCGAATAATTGATACTTCAATTTCATCACCAATTAGTAATGATGCCATTAAATTATCATTAGGATTCCATGAGAATTCTGATTTATGAAGTAGTCCAGTCACATTTTTTTCAAGTTCAACTAAAACACCAAAAGGCATTTTATTTATAACATGACCCTTTACAGTATCAGAAACATCATGAGATTCTCGATACAATTGATATGGAGTTTTTAGCAATGCCTTACGTGAAAGTTCAAGTTTTCCATTATCAGTATTAACAACAAGACAATCAACCTCATCACCTTCATGAAGAATATCAGAAGCAGACTTAATAAATTGATGATCGACATCCTTAAGTCTAATTAAGCCTTGAACCTTATCAAACTTAACAAATGCTCCATAAGGAACGATACGACAAACAGTTCCATGAACTTTATCTCCAACGTGGAATGTCTTATATTCCTCTTCTCTTTCCTTTATATATTCTTGATGCTCAGCTTCCTTCTTAGCTACATATTCCTCATGAGCACGTTGACGTTCTTCATAGGCATGCTGACGTTCCTCACGAACAACCGCATAACGTGAAACATAAGCATTTTGCTTATTATCATCATAAGAAATAAGCTTTACAGCTACAATATCGCCCTTTTGAAGTGGTGTTTTTAAATCCTTAACTGACATAAACATATCAATTACGCCATTATTTAAAATATATCCCTTACCTTCAATTACACGAATAACCTTAGCTTCAACATTTGTTTCAACGGGATTATTTTCCTTAAACTTTAAATAATTGTCCTTCTTTAAAGTGTTTAAACGTGATAATAAAATATCGCTATTTTCACCTTCAGTAATTTTAGTGATTTCAGCTTCAATTACATCGCCAACCTTAACAAGCTTCTTTAAAGAATCAACACTTTTATCAGTTGTATAATAATCTAAATAAATTGTACCCTCAGTAAAAGTATTAAGATTTACCTTAGCATACTTATCAGTAACCTCAATAACCTCACCTTTTATTGTATCATGAACATGAAGTTCACGTTCTCCTTCTTCCTTAAGAAGTTCTTCCATTGACATTTCCTTATTTTCCATCTTAATCCATCCTTTCACAAACAATACTAACAATAGTATTGCACACTTCTTCAATTGTCATCGAAGTTGTATCCACTAAAATAGCATCTTCAGCCATTCTTAGTGGTGATATTTCACGATGACTATCCTTGTAATCTCTTACTTTAATATCATTTAGAACCGTTTCATACGATTCATTAATACCTTTAGCTTGTAACTCCTTCATTCGTCTTTTAGCACGTTCTTCCGGAGTAGCGGTCAAGAAAATTTTCACATCTGCATTTGGTAAAACAGTTGTACCAATATCTCTTCCATCCATCAAAACATAACCATTTTTAGCACTTAATCTTTGAAAATATACCATCTTATCTCTTACAATTTTCAAAGAAGATACCAAACTAACATTTCTAGTAACCTCAAGGTTTCTGATTTCACAAGAAACATCCTCTTGATTTAATAATGTCTTATCGTTGATATACACTACCTCAATGTCATCCATAAAGGTATATTGCGATTCATCCGCTAAATCAATTCCTCTTCTTAAAGCTTCAAGTGTTACAGCACGATACATTGCACCTGTATCAATGTGAACAAATCCAAGCTTTTTAGCGACGAGTTCACTAATTGAGGACTTTCCTGACCCGGCAGGTCCATCTAAAGCAACCTGAAAATTTTCCATATTCACACCTAATTTCACTAAATTTCATACCACTATATTTTAGCATAATCTAATTTAAATGGCAATTTTAATTATTATGTTTTTAACTTAAATGTTTAAATATAATTTTACCTGTTTTTTCATCCATGCTAGATATAATCGCTAAAGACTCAACTCTTACTCCTTTATCCCTTAAAATTTCGCCGCCATTTTGGAAACCTTTTTCAATAGCAATTCCAACCCCAGCTAGTTTTGCACCAGCTTGATTAATGATGTCAATCATACCTAAAGTTGCACTACCATTAGCTAAAAAATCATCAATTATTAAAACAATATCGTCTTTATAAATAAATTGTTTTTCTATTTGAATATCAAAATCTTGGTCTCTTGTATAAGAATGAATTTTCGACTTATAGACGTCACCAATATTTTTAGAATTTGATTTTTTAGCAAACACAACAGGAACATTAAGCTTTAATCCTGTTAAGATTGCAAGTGCTATTCCTGATGCTTCAATTGTTACAATTTTAGTAATATTATCATTTTTAAAAAGTTTTGTCCATTCACCTGCCATTATATTTAGCAAATATGGATCAAGCTGATGATTTAAAAATGAATTAACCTTTAGTACATTCCCTGGTAAAACCTTTCCTCTTTTTTGAATTTCTTGTTCTATAATTTCCATATAAAATACCCCCCATGTCTTTTTACCATAATAGCATTAATTTAAAAAAAGTGCAAATTTTATTGTAATAATGATATAATAGAATTGAATATGGAGGTATTTTATGGAAAACTTTAAGCAATCACTTGCTGAAATAAATAATCTTGCTAAAGAGGAAATGAATCCTGAAATGAAAATGAAGATTATTAAGGAAGTTGCTAAACCCTATACAACACTTCTTACCTATTATGATTGTGCTATTGATGAAATTGTTACAAAATTAAACATTTTAAATAAAGAATATTCCTTAAATTCTGAGCAAAATCCAATTGACTCCATAAAATCACGTGTCAAATCAATTGATTCTATTGTAGAAAAGGCATATCGTAAAAATATTCCCTTTACAATTGAAGCAATCAAAGAAAATATAAGGGATATTGCTGGAGTAAGAGTAATTTGTAATTTCCCTGAGGATGTTTATAAAATTAGAGATGGTCTTTTAAATCAGGATGACGTTACACTTATCGAAGAAAAGGATTATATTAAAAAGCCTAAACAAAATGGTTATCGTTCTTTACATCTAATTATTGAAACACCTATCTACCTTTCAAATGGGAAAAAAAATATGATTGTTGAAGTACAAATACGAACTATTGCTCAAAATTTTTGGGCCGCACTCGAACATCAATTAAGATATAAAAAGAATATTGATGAAAAAAAATCTATTTCTCTTGCACTAAAGCTATTAGCTGAAGAATCGGCTAGTATTGATACAAAAATGGAACTCTTAAAAAAACGTATTTACAAAGATAATAAACAGTAAAAGCAGCCTAAGACTGCTTTTTTATTAGTCGCTATTCATTAAAAATTTCTTTTACATATTCCATATCAACTAATCTTATTATTGTATCGTCTTTTTTTGCCCAAGAAAACGGATTAATACTTCCATACCATATAATCTAATCATCTATCACGATTGCATTTATTTCTGAATGGCGTTTTTCTATTTTTTTCATCAATATCTAAATCGAAATTTTTTTATCCTTTAGACAAGAAATCTGATTTATAATTTTAAATATATCATGCCTTGTTGAATTTATATTTTCAATTTTATTTGTAGCCTCAATTTCTTCTATTAAAAATGATTGAGCAATTTATCATTTAGAAAAAATGTAAAGCAATTAATTAAAGAATCTAATTCTATAATTTTTTTATTAAGAGAAATAATCAAATTATTGGTTTGTGTACTTAAATAATAAAAATATTTATTATTGAGCAAATGAATACTGCTACTTGAGTGCTTTAAATTATTTATGTAATTTTCAAATTCTTCCTTATTCATTTTAAAAATTTTAGATTTTACACTCATAAATATGCACCTCTATTTAAATATCATCATTTTGAGGTGCAATTTTCAATTATTTTTGCACTTCAAAATACAATATATAGCTTTGAAGTGCAAAAAATCAAGAATATCTTATTAAAATGTTAAAAGTATAAAAAGCTTAAAGATTACTCCTTAAGCTTCATTTATAAATACTAACCTATTATCCTTAAAATAATTCTTTATTCTTTTGCTATTAGAAAGATAAGACAAATAGCTTCTTACGGTTGATAATATTAGCATATATTTATTATATGTAATTTTCAACTTAAAATAATCAAAAATATACGAAGCACATTCTGTACAATTATGTTCATCGTGTAAATAATCAAGTAAAATATTTATTATATCATAAATTGTATTTCGGTTAAATTCTACAACTGGTTTTATATTGGTTGTAGCTTCACTATGGGATGGAACAACCATTTTTTCCTCTAGTCCTTCTACAAAATTAAGCGAATCTAAATATCCCTTAACATCATAAATAAGTAATATGTGAGCTCTTTCAACTAAATCAATTGATCCTAGTGTATCTGCGACAAAATAAACATCATCACTTGTTTTTATCCCAATCATTGACCAATGATGTCCAGGAAGGTGAAACCATTCTACTCCCGAAGGAATTTCATCTAAAGAATATATTTCATCATTCATATCAATGTGCATCAGCTTACCATCATATTCATCTAAAGGATAGCCACCATATAAAAAGCCAATATCAAGCTTAGGGTCTCTAAAGAAACCTCTTTCTATCTTAGATGCTATCATCTTACAATGTGTTTTTGAATAAATGTATTCCCATCCTCCAGCATGGTCAGCATGACAATGAGAAAAAACTAAATATGTGATTTTTATTCCTGCCTTATCAAGCGCCTTATAAATATGAGGTGCATCTTCTTCAGTTCCACAATCGAATAAAAGTGCTTCCTTTTTTTCATTTAGAACATAAACCCCACAATTAGTCGGCCCATCAACATAATATGTATTTCCTCTTAAATGATGTAATTCATACATATTATCACCTCCAATATTCATCCTAAAATATACAACATGAGTAATAAAATTGCAAGTTTTTCTTTACTTAGCTTATGCTTAGTGTTAAAATTTTTATCAAAAGGAGGAAGTTATTTTGCTTAAAATTAAAGATATTGCACTTATGAGTATGATGCTTGCAATCTTAATTGTTTGTTCAAAAATAAAATTTAATATTGGTCCCATACCAGTAACTTTACAAACTTTTGCAGTCATCATTATTTCTTATATATTAGGAGTAAAAAAAGGATTAATTGTTTTTGGTCTTTATATTTTTCTTGGTGTAGTTTGCTTCTTACCCATCTTTTCTGGTGAGGACGCAGGATTTTACTATGTCTTAAAGCCTAGCTTTGGCTTTATAATTGGTTTTTTCTTATCGGCTATTCCTTGTGGAATAAAGTTTAAAGATAATTCTTTTATTTTTCTAATTATTAGAGGCTTATTAGGTCTTGCAGTTATTGATATCGTTGGTTTAATTTATATGGCAATCATTTTAAATTGCTATATGGGCGCTTCAAAATCGTTTTCTTATATTATCGCTAATGGCTTATCACCATTTTTAATTAAAGATATTCTTAGTGTATTTATTTGTGCCCTAGTATATGACAGAATAAGACCATCAATTGAAAAATTTAATCAAACAAAATAAAAGAGTCCAACACTAATGTTGGGCTTTTTTAACGCTTTCTTAGAATTCTCATTTTAGCACTATGTGAACGATTATTGTTATTTAACTCTTCTTCAGATGGTAATATAGGTTTTCTTGAAATAAGTTCAAAAGGAGCTTCTTCCTTTATTATAACTGGTAACCCTTCAGGGATATCAAGTGTTGATTTTTCCTTAAAAATAGATTTACAAATCCTGTCTTCAAGGGATTGGAAGGTTATTACAACCGCTCTTCCATCTGAATTTAGCATATCAAGTGCATCAAGCAATGACTTTTCAAAAACAGTAAGCTCGTCATTTACAGCTACTCTTAAAGCCTGAAAAACTTGTTTAGCAGGATGTCCCTTTTGCTTTAAAACCTTTTGAGGTAAAGCCGATTTAATAATATCAACAAGCTCAAATGTTGTGGAAATTTCCTTTTCATGTCTTACCTTATCAATTTGAAAAGCAATTTGCTTTGCAAATTTTTCCTCACCATAGCGATAAAAGATCTCAATAAGTTTTGATACTGGCCATTCATTAACAATCGTTTTAGCGCTAAGCTCTTGATTTTGATTCATTCTCATATCAAGAGGACCATCTAAACGATATGAAAATCCTCTTTCTTCCATATCAAATTGAAAAGATGAGACACCCAAATCATATAAAATACCATCAATATGGTATACACCAAGTTCGTTAAGACGTTCCTTTAAATTAACAAAATTACTTTTTATAATAGTATAATTATTACCAACTGTATCCAATTTTTCCTTTGCACGTGAAATAGCATAATCATCTTGATCAAAAGAATATAAATGCCCTTTTTTTAGTTTTGACAATATTAATGATGAATGCCCCCCGCCACCTAAAGTAGCGTCAACATAAATTCCATCATCTTTAATATTTAGGGCATCAACTGCCTCTTCTTTTAAAACCGTAATATGTTTTGACATCATAACACCTCAAGCTATTATACCATATTTTCTTTTAAATTCCGCATAAAATAGAAAATAGATGCCTTTAGCATCTATTTCTATTAATTATTCAGATTTTTCTGAACTCTTACTAGCTACGACTTGCTTACCCTTGTAGTAACCACAATTTGCACAAGCACGGTGAGATAATGTTAATTCACCACAGTTAGGACATACAATCATACCTGGAACTGTTAAAGCAGAATGTGAATTTCTTTGTCTCTTCTTAGTCTTTGAAACACGACGGAATGGAACAATTGCCATAATTACACCTCCTAATTATTTTAATAAATCTTTAAGCCCAGCAAATGCAGGATTAATTTTTTCTTTTGGTTCATCATCAATTTCATCTTGAAAAGAAACGCCATTCTTAACAAATTTCATTGGCTTTTCAATTAGAATTTCTGACAATACCTCTTCTCTCGTATCAAGAGTTTGTCCTTCTACTAAGATAAAGTCTCCGTTGTCATAAGTTTCTTTATCAAAAGTATAATATTCACTAGCCTTAGTTTTAATTTTGTAAGGTAATACTTCAAGCGTAACAGCACACTCAAGCATAAGATTGATTTCAATATCAAGATCGACCTTATAAGAATCAGGTCCTATGTTTGCAATGGTTTCTATTACTTTGGCTCTATCTGATGATTTAACATCTTCAAAGCCATCTAATTCTTCATTAAAATCATATTCGCATTCTTCCTTGTGTGGAAACTGCATTTTTCTTAATTGAGCTAATGTATAACGCATAAAATCACCCTAGCATTCTAATTATAAAGACTACTAATATAAAAGTCAAGTATTTTTATACTTTTTTTGCTTCTAAAAAATCATTTTTTATTTAGCCAAAAACTTCTGCTATTTTAGATAGCTTTATTTTAAATTCGTTAAGACTTTCTTCTGAAATGGAATCTATTTTTTGTTTTCCAACTGCTGTTGTATTTTTTACTACATAATCAGGATTTCCATACTTAGTAACCAAAAGCTTATCCCCATTTACCTCAAGAACTAAGTATCTTCCACTCCCAGTTTTATAGATATCTCCAGGATAAAAAATATTTTTATTAATTTTATTCTGGGCCTTGTTTTCTTTTCTTGCATTTTTTAATAGGCTTCTAATATCCTCATTAAATTTATCACTAAATATAACATCATTAATATCTGCTATTATTGCTTTATTTTCAAGATAATAAACATTTTTATTATGAATAATTTTAATTTCATTTTTATCCTTTAAAAGTTTATAAAGTGTTAATCTTTTAGCATCAATAGCATATACTAAATACTTTTGACCATTATATAGAACAATATCATTAACATCAAGCTTTATGGTATTCAGAATTTGCTCTTTTATTATTTTATCATCATGCATATTATAAATAATTTTTGAAATATTAGATAAATCATTTTCATCAAGATGCTCTGAGAATCCTTCAAATGAGCTTGTTTTAAGTTCAAATAAACACATTAATAGAGCATAATCCCCATCATGACTTTTAAGTGGATAAGCTAGCGTATTTTTACTAGGAACAGTATGGGTAAGTGTATATCCATATATTCTTCTTTTTTCATATTTAACAAATAAAAAGGGTCTAATTTGATGATTATCTATAAATTTAAATTGTTCACCATATTGTTTTATTTTACACCAAATCACATCACCATATAAATATGAACTTAAAGCTTTTTTTGATTTGAAATATTTAATAAGTTTACGTATCATAGTTATATCCCCTTTCTTTTTTTATTTTATCATATTTTTTGTTTTTTAGTATTAAATTTAAATGGGTGATATTATTTTTATACTAATTTTAACTTTATTTGTTGCATTTTTAAGTATTAAATATTCTAATTTAGTAGTTAAATCCTTTCTTTTTACTGTAGATACCTTTGTATACATTTTAATACCGTCATTATTTATGATGTTAATCATTTCTAAAATATTGCAAGAAAATAAATATATCAAAAAAATTATTAAATTTATATCGCCTTTTTTTATGAAAGTTTTTGGATTCGTAGTTCTAGATGAAGTTTTCGTATTTTTATTCTCTTTTTTAAGTGGAAATCCGACATCACATATTTTAATTAATAATTTATATAAGAAAAATAAAATATCTAAGTATGAAGCCAACAGACTAAGTACATCTTTATGCTTCTCATCATTTTTATATCTATATAAATCCTCTATTATTTTTTTTAAAACTGATATTTGGCTTATTATCATTGTTACTTACATAATTCCCATTCTTTTCCTTATAAAGCCTCAGAAAAAACAAAAAATGAATCACTCTATTTTTCCGATTATCCCATTAATTTAACTAATATTATAAATGAATCCTTTGAAATTTTAATTAAAATATTTTCTTTTGTTTTCTTTTTTGATATTATAGCCTCTTTTTTAGTTCAATTTTTTAATATAAATCAAGCATACTCTTTTTTCCTTTCAAATATTTTAGATATGACAGTAGCTACAAGATTCTATTTTTCTTTTAATCGTATTATAAATATTTTTTTATATTGCTTTTTCAATGCTTTTTTAGGTATATCAATTCACCTACAAATCATAAGTGTTACAAATTATTTAAATTACACATCTTTTCTTCTAAAACGAAGTATCATTGGATTAATTAGTGGCATAATAGTCGTTATTTTATATTATAATTATTTTTTAGGTTTCCTAACTATTATCATGATTTTATGCTTTAAAATATTAAAAAAGAATCACCTCAAAAATGTGATTCCAAAGTTTTAATTTTTTAATTTTTTTTGTAAAATAAAGTCAATTAATAAATATAAAGCAATTAATGCTGTAAATATTATTGAGAAGATTAAATCATGTGAATAAATAAACGATAAGACACCACTAGCAATTAATGCCACACCAATAAATAACATTACAAACGAAATAATATTAATATATAATCTTGGATTAGATAGCTTAGCTTTTTTCAAGTTTTTTAATCCATTTTCTTTTCTAATAATATAAAACAATCCTATTCCCCCTAATAAAGTACCAATAACAATGGCAACAGTTGAGTAAAATAGCATTATTTTCTAGGCTCCTTTGCAACATAACATACACAAGAAGCATCAGGTCCGATATGAGAGCCAGATGCAGCACCGATTTCAGCATAGTCTATTTCTTCTACATTAAGTAAATCCTTTGTTTTTTCAAACAAACGCATCATATTATCTTCTGTAGCTGTAAATCCATATGTAACACCATATGCTTCATCACGTTCATTTTTCTTAATATATTCCTGAGCAGCTTTTAAAGAGCGATTCATTCCTAAAGCTTGACCAAATTGTCTTATCTTTCCATTGGAATCAAGATCGATAAAAGGTTTTAATCCCACTAAAGAGCCAATAATAAGTTTTGTGAAAGATAACCTTCCACCCTTATGAAAATATTCAAGTGTATTACATATTGAGAAATATCTAATACGATGCTTAATGTCTTCAAGAACATTAATTATTTCATCAACGCTTTTACCTTCATCACGTAACTTACAAGCCTCCTTAATTAAAAGCCTTAATCCTGTTAGACAATTTATTGTATCTACAATATGAATATGATCCTCATATTCAGCCAAAGATGCAGCTAAATTTGCTGATTGAATAGTTCCTGAAAGTCCTGAAGAAATACAAAGTACAAGAACCTCTCTTTGTTCTTCCTTTGCTCGTAAAAAAACATTCTCAAATAATTCTGGCGAAGGTTGACTTGTTTTGGGAAAAACTCGTGAAGCTGTTAATTTTTTATAAAATTCCTCAACTGAAATGTTAATTCCTTCTTGATAATTTTCATCACCAAAAGTAACATTCATTGGAATTACTTCAACATCATATCTTGCGATATCATCATTTCTAATGTCCGAACATGAATCGGTTACAATCATTATTTTATTCATTATATATTCCTTCTTATCATGTATTATCTAACTCAAAAAACTAATTAATATCCCTTATACTAATTTTATTTTATAGTTTTTTTAAAAATAAATCAATATAAAGACTTAAATTAAAAAAATTATTTTTATTTAATGTAAAGTAGGGTTTTCATTTTTTCCTTATTATAAGTTTTTTTCGTATAAAAAAGAAAACAAATAAACATACAATTATTAATATTGACCCTAAAGTATCAATCAAAACATCCTTAAAGCTTGGACCTCTACCACCAACAAAAGATTGATGGAATTCATCACTGCATGCATAAATAAAGCATATAATAATAGGAATAATATATCTAAATAATTTCAGACTATCTGTTAAAAAAAAGAAAACAAGCAATGCTAAAATTGCATACTCAGTCATATGAGCACATTTACGAATTAAAAAACTCAATTTACTTAATAATTCTTTTTGCCTAATTGAAGAATATGAATCAAAATCCTTAACAAAAATTTTAATAATCATATTAACAATTTTTTGACTTTTACTTGCTGATAAATCACCATTTTGATTAGAAAACAAAAAAATAATAATCATCCAAGAAACTATTAAAATTCCAAATATTATTTTACGTGTATATTTTTTCATTCAATCACCATTTGCTATAATTATATATGTTAATTATACATTATTTTGTCTAATTTTGTGTGTATTTTTCCTAAAGAAATAAAATTTATAAGGTATACTTCTATTGGTGATATAATGGATACAACAAAGAATACTAAAAAAATCGCTAAAATTTTTAAAAAAATTACTACTTGGCAACAAAAAGTGGTCAAATTAGAAGCAAAAGAGAAGAAAAATAATCTAGACGAATACAAAATAAATAAGTTAAAAGAAAAAATAACACTTTATCAAAAGCTTTCTGAAACCTATAATGAACAAGGTAATGAGGCTAAAGTTAAACGAGCAATTATAAAAGAGAAACACAAGCGCCACCAAATCCTTTATGGAAACATTACCCAGGCAATCATAATTATTTGTTTTCCACTTGCTGTATATGCACTTTTTAACTCTTTTTATAGTCTTATTGACTCAATCATGGCTTCGAGAATAAAAAGTGCAGCAAATGCATCAGGTGTAATTAATATTTCAAATATTATGGTTATTTCCCAGATAAAATCAATGATATCTGCCTTTGGAGCAGGTATTGCTGGTGGTGGTGCAGTTTTAGTATCAAGATATTATGGTGCTGCAAACATAACAGATGCTAAAAAAACTGGTAGCAATATGATATTAGTGAGCATAATAACCTCTTTAATAATACTAGTTCTTCTTGTCCCACTAGCACCAGTTATTTTAAAGATAGCACAAGTCCCTCAAATATCTAATAGTGTTATTTTATATTTTAGGCTTATCCTTATTGAACTAATCTTTGTATCTATAAATAACATCTTCATCGGTCTTGAAAAAATAAAAGGAAATAGTAAAAAAATACTAATATTAAATATTACAGTTTTAATTATCAAGCTTATTCTTAATGTTATATTTGTTTTTGGTATTAAGGTTGATTCAATTATTTATTTAGAGATTGCAACAATAATTAGCCAAGCAGCATTATTTATTTATAGCTGCTTCATAATGTTTTCAAAAAAGAATATGCTTCAAATTTCTTTCAAAAATATGCGACCTCAAAGTATATATATTATTCCCATTTTAAAGTTATCAATTCCTATTTTCTTAGGTAAATTTGTAATGAGTCTAGGCAAAACAACCGTTAACGCTTTATGTGGAAGCTATTATGGTGAAGCTACTAACGGCTTAATTGTTGGAGCTCTTGGAGTATCAAACAATTTATCTGGTTTAGTTACTAATACAACAAATGTATTTGAAGAGGGCGAATCGACAATTGTTAGTCAAAATATTGGCAACAAAAATCTCGATCGTACAATTAGTGCGTTTATAAGAACTTTAGCGATTGTAGCAATCATTTCTCTTATTGGCTATATCTGTGTACGCTTTATTTTTATTGATCAATTAACTGCTTTGTTTAGCATTGGAAATAAAGAATCCGAAAAAATGTCATTATATATTAAAGAAATATTCGTATATGATTCTCTTTCTATTCCATCCCTTGGACTTACAAGTGCTTTACTTGGACTTCTTTATGGATATGGAAAAACATTTCTTTCTTCAATTTTAAATTTTTCACGAATTGGAATTCGTATCATATCTCTTGTAGTATGTCATAGCATTGGTTTAAATTATACTGCGGCAGGTATTTCTATGGGTATTTCAAATATTTTAATTGGAATTATGGCATTATGCTTCTTATTATTTTTCTTAGTTAATCTCAAAAAGAAAGGTTATAAAGGATTATATTTAAGTCAAAAAAAACAAAGTGAAAACTAATTCCACTTTGTCTCATAATCATAAGATTTTAAAATAAAACTAGCAAGACAAACAAAAGCTATATATGATATATAAATACCAGCAGTCATTGTTGGTGTTTTTTTATAATAAATAGTGACTTCGCCACTTAAATTTGTTTTAAATGCTACGTATGATTCATTATTGAATGCTTCAAGTTCATGAATAACACCAGCATTATCCTTAATTAAAATATGATAGCCCTTATAATAAACACGAGCTACTTCTACAATAGATTCTGTTTTATTATCAAGTTTAAAAGTAATAACGCCATTATTATAATTATAATTCGAAAAAGAAGCATTTCCTGAAATCAAACCCGGGTGATCAACTGGATCACCTTTTTTTTCATTTGCAAGATAATTTAAATAAATTTCCCACCAAAATTTCGATTTAGGTGTTGATGAAAAAAAATCAGTTGTAAAATATTCTAATTGCCATCCCGTTGAATACATATAATATGTATCTTCTTTTTTGATGGAATAATTTTCGTTCCAATTTGATTCAGCAGAATAATTATATTCATTTGTACTAATTGGTTTCATTATAACAAATAAAATACCAACTAAAACACCACTGGAAAATCTTGCTAATATCATCATTCTTTTTTCTAAAATAGAAAATAAAATACCAATAAAAATAGCTAAAAATAATCCTAAAAAGCCAAATAAACGCCAAGAAAATTGAATATTATAAAAAATTGATGGTAAAGCTTTCCAAAATGGCCCACAAAATATTAACAATGTGGCTAATACTGATAAAAAGCCAAAAACAATTAAATCTTGCCACTTATTTTTTGATTTTATAGTTTTAAACGGGAAAAAATATGCTATAAGCACGATAACCATACTAGAGTATACTACATAATCTATATCATAAAATAAAGAAAAAACAAATGATACAACAAAAGATATAATAAAAAGAATCAAAAGAATTAAATTTCTTTTACTTCTTTTTTCAAAATATAAACTAGAAAACGCAATAGATGCACTTAAAAAAATTCCTAACAAAGAAAAAACAAAGAAATTATTAAGATATTTAAAATTTAGTCCACAAATAAAATAGGCCATACTTGATTTACTACTTGACATTACAGCATCAAGTCCTGTCCTCATTGCTTCACTATCAAAAACACGATATAAACCTGTTTTTTTTGATTCTAATAAGGGTAATAAAAACCAGCTTGATAAAGTTAAAATAAAAATAATCGAGCATAAAATATTTAAATAAAGATTTTTATCCTTTAAATGTTTATATAATTTATTAAATGTACATAAGGCATATACTATAACAAATATAGCAGTATAAAAAGCAGTAATGTTATGAGTTAAAATAAGTAATGTCATTCCTATTATTGTTCTAAAATAAGGTTTACGGCTTGATGAATAATTATTGATAATTTCATATACACCTAAAAACACAATTGGAACTATACTCAATGCTAGCGTTTCTGCATAAGCATTACGAACATAAATTAAACAAAAGCGATATGGGAAAAGAACAAATAATGCCGCTGAAAGAATACTTGATACCTGACGATTCGTAATTTTATAAGCTAGCTTATATGTATAAATTGCGCTTATAATCATTGAAATCATAATAACAATTTTCATTGCGGCAGTCAGTGACATACCAAAAGGTATAATTATTATTCCAATCAAAGCCGTAATCAAATGCGAAAAAGAACCATACATTAATCTTACACCAACACCTAAATAATTAGCTGTTTCATAATTTAAGTAATAATTAAAATTACCACTTCTAATAGAATCATATAAATCTTGAATTTGAGCATAGTGAAATGCATTATCATGACACCAAATATACCCCTTATTAAACATTATAATACAAGGAATAATAGCAATAAAAACCAATATTAAATATATAATTATTTTGTTATTTTTCCTCAAAAAGTGATTAATCCTCATTTTTCTGTCCCACTTTTAATTTACTATCTATAATATTTCTTAAGCCATTATACTTTTTACCAAAATATTCGTTCACCATAATAGCTATCATAACTAAAAATCCACCCCATAAAATACCACCTAAAACATCAGACGTAAAATGAACACTCAATATTATCCTTGAAAAGAATATTAATATCATCATTAGTCCTGAAATTGAAGATAGTAAAACTTTTTTTCTTAAAGAAAGCTTAGAAACCCATATCATATAAATCAAAAAACCATATAAAAAACTTGCCGTCATGGAATGACCTGAAGGAAAAGAAAAAGATTTTTCACTCATCCAATGATATATTTCATTGGGTCTTTGTCTTTTAACAATATTTTTAATAATTGTATTTACTAATAGCTGAACGGGTGTTCCAACTGCTAAGATCATAGATTTTAAGTCAAAGTGGTAAATCAATAAAATAATTATAAGAAAAGGAATTATAAAATAAACATAAGCTCCTTCAGTAATAATTCTTGTAAACCAATATACAAAATTATATTTTTCTCCTCTATATTTAATAGTAAACTCAACGATACTTTCATCAGTTTTATCTAATAATCCATTTGAAACTAAAATCGTCCAAGTTAACGCAAGTAAAAACAAAACACAAGCTATAACAAAAATTATTTTTCTTTTTCTCATATAATTTCCTCACAATATTATTTATTAAAAATTTGATTATTTTTTATTGTATAACTTTTACCATTTAGTGTCAACATACAAAAAACATTGACTAAAAGCCAATGTTAAAATTTAAATTATTTGGACTGTACTACATCCATTTTCAAGAGCAATTTTTTTCATTTTAGCTAATGTATCATCATCAACAATAACTTTACCAAAATAATTTAGACCTTCTTCTCTAACTCCAAAATAGCGATATTTTAATAATTTATATCTTACCCTAGAACCAATCATTTTGGAAACAGCCCTAACTGTTTTAATATTCTCTTCCTCATAGTTTGGAAGAATAACCGTTCTAACCTCTTCTAATTTTCTTTTTTTAATAAGGTAATCTAAATTTTTTAGAACTATTTCATTTGATTTACCCGTAATAAATTTATGAAATTTCGGATCAATTGCCTTTACATCAAGCATTACACCATCACAAATATCGATTAGAGAGTCATATTTTTCTAAGTTATGAACACCATTAGAATCTATAAGACATGTTAAGCCTAATTTTTTAACTTCAAGAAATAAACATTCTAAAAAAGGTGCAAAATTAGTACATTCTCCTCCTGAGACAGTAATTCCTCTAATAAATGGCCTAACTTCCTTAATTTTTAATAATATGTCATCAACACTCATCATTGTAATTTTAGGACTAGATAAATTTGGGCATACATGAATACACGTATCACAACCTACACATTTCAAACTATCCCATCTAACTTTACCATCAATAATAGAAAGTGCATTTACGGGGCATTTAGAAACACAAAATCCACAATTTTCACAAGCATTAATTGTTTCAGGATTATGACAATATAAACATCTAAATGGACAAGTCTGGAAAAAAATTGACATTCTATTTCCAGGGCCATCTACATTAGAAAAATTAATAATACGATTAATTGGTGCCTTTTCCATAAACCTTACGCTCTAATGCGTGACCTCTTTCTTTAGCTCCCTTTCCAAAAATAGTACAATTATTAATTGATTGCTCACCATGCGTTAATTTATCAATTTCACTCTTCTTTACAAGATAACCTGTAACCCTAACAACATCATTATCTTGATTATAAGCTGTAAAATATCTTAATCCAGAATTAAAGGCGCCTTTAATAATATCTAATATAGCATCACGAGAATTAAGCCAAGTTTGATCGAATTTAAAAATATCTCCAACTCCACATGGAAAATACTTATGTAGTTTTGATTCAATCATTAAATGCTTATAAAGCTCGGGTTCATATCCAACCGGTATACGACAACCAGGTGCGTCATCAGTTTCATCGGTATCAATTCCAACTTGTGCATGCATCTGATATTTATTATCACAAAGTGAACAATAAAGTCCTTTGTGATTATTAACCATTTCTTCAATTTTAGCTAAAATTTTAGCTGCTAAAGCTTCGGCTTTTTCATTATGACCAAAGCCAAGTGCCTTATCTTTAATACCTAAAAGATTATTTGTACATTCAGCTACTCCAACAATACCAACCATTCCTGTAAATTTTTCTCTTTGTACAAATCCTTCCTTAACTAAGAAATTAGATTTAAAAAAGCTTGATTCTTCAACAATGAATTTAATTCTTTGATCAATATTTTCAAGAATAAGCTTAACATACTTAGGCAAAACATTGTCCATAAAATCATCAAGACTTTTAGCTTCTGTACTTATCTCGTATAACCTTAATCGAGGAAGGGTATAACCGCCACCACCAATATTAAGTGCATTATAACATGATGCAATTCCATAAGGATTATTTTTATGCTCCTTACTATACATTTTATGATTTGCAAATGATGGCTTTGAAGTATAAAGCATTGTATCAATTGATGCAATAGCAAGATCATGTGGAGTAATATCATCATCATAAAGTAATGTAATATTAGGAATAGCAAGCTGCATTTCCTTAGTAAGATTTAAAATTAATCTTGTAATTTTAGAATCCTTAGGCCCAATATTAGCATGAACGAAGGAATCACATAATGTTTTATCAATATGTTTTAAAAATAGCTTTAATATTTCTTTTGTTTGGGGATTTGAAACTTCATCATCCCACGGCATAAATAAATCAGTAAAATTACCTAAATATACAGGATATGATGTAATTGAAGGCAAATGTTTATAAAAAATCAATAAATTATTACATGCTTCAAGTAATGTTTTAGCAGGCTCTAATTCTAAAAATTTACATCCTTTTTTCATTAATATATCATAATCAGGTAAGATGTAACGTGGTCTATATGGTGCATATCCTTCATTTAAATCGCATACCTTGCCTTCCTTTATAGCTTTATCCCATAATGGATTTCTTTTAAGAGTAGAATCCTCTGATTCTGCAAGGCGTGCAAGGGCTAATACTTGTTGAGAATATGTAAGTGTTTCATCACTAATAATTTGCATAACTTTACTTTTTTCCATAATCAAAATTTATATAAATTAACTTTATATATACTCCTTTTTTGAAATTTATAGTAAATCATTACTACATTACATCATACCATATTTAACTAATATATTTCTAGTCTTTTTTAAAAAAAGATAGCTAAGCTATCTTTAGTGTTTAGTATCGCATAGCATTAAAATTCCTGCGATAGTATTTACAAAAATTAATGAACAAATCTTAAATGACATTGGTACCTTTTCACCATTATCAATCGCTTTCCAATAATACATAGTCATTGGTATGGTCCATCACAAAGGAAGTAATAATATGCCTGATGAAACATATGCTAAAATCATAAATACCTTAGCAACTGTAGCTAACACATCATTTGCATCTTGTTTTTGAGATTCACAATTAATATTTTCCTTTACACCATCAACCTTACAACCGCAATTAGGACATACAAAAGCATCATCTAGAAGCTCATGACCACAATGAGAACAAAACTTCCTATCAAAAACAACTCCTTTTCTTTTGACTAGATTATACATTCTTTTGTTTTGCTTTCAGAAAGTCTTTTATCAGAGACATATCGACACCTTCAATTTCTATAGGTTCAGGTAAAACAACAGCACCATTTTCCACACTTACTTTCCCATCAATAATTTTATCCGCTATTGCTTTTTTCTTACTCTAAACAATAAATCCTTATTATTTGAGGTACATAAAAGATTAACTTAACGCCTCTACATAAATCTCACACCAATTATATATTTTGTTTTCAGCTCATTTTGTAATAATTCATATAAATTCCATTTCGAGAAGAGTCAGCACTTTCAATAAATAGCTTGAATTTATATTCATCATAATTAGTATCAAATTCATAGCGAATTTCAAAAATCCAAACCGAATCTTTTATAAAGTAACCATTATTCAAAGTGTTATTCCTTACATAATAGAACTTGTACAATTTACTCGGATTATTATCAAAATAGTCGGACAAATCTTCCTTTGGCTCTATAATATACCAATTTTCGTTTGTATCCATACTAAACTTTTCACTTCTTGGTTTGCCAAACATCCCGTTATAATTTGTTTTTAAATACGAAAAATAGATTTCTGCATTCGTCTTAAATGTATCTTCATTCGGGCAAACTTGTGAAAACGAATATCCACTGTTAAACCATGTATCACTTGATTGTATATCACCTGATAATCCTATTGGTGCAGTCAAACCAGCAAGGCCCTTTGTAGATAGTTCTTCTTCTGTAAACCATTTCGTTGCATCGTGAACAAAATTTTTATTTTCGTCATTGACATCATTATTTCCACACGCAACTAAATTGACACAAGTAATTGATAAAAGTACTATATAAACAATAATTGACAATTTATTTCTTAACATATTCTTTCGACCTTCCTTTTATTAACATTTTATGAAGTAGTTTTTAGATACTCATTCGTCCTTTTTTAGTATTGTTATCAAAGCATAAGCCTTACAAATAAAGTATCAAATTACATTGAAATTATAGCACTTATTCGAGGAAATTGCAATCAGCTGTAAATGTCAACTAAAAAATGTCCGCATCCCCTAAACTATACTTCAATAATACCATTTACATGAACGCTACCCTTCTCACCATACGGAGATTCGGAGGCCATGTTGATGGGAGGGTATAAATTGAAAAAAGTTAAAAAATATTTCTGGACATAAAAAAAAACCATCATCACTGCCGATGGCCAAAAAATACGGGCTAAAGTATATTCGTGCTTTTAATAGTCAGTTCGTGCTTTTGATAAATTGCCTTCTTCTGAAACAAGCAAAAAAAAGGCTACTTCACCGAAAATTAAGCAATTTATGCCTAAAATAAGCAAAATAGCCCTATAAAATGAAAAAAGAACTGATATTTTTGGTATCAATCCTATTGTTTCAATATGTCTAAAACATAACATTTAATATAATTACATACCATTTCCTACCTTATCAAAAAAGCCACTCATCTTGCCGAAAAATGGTGTATTATTCAATTAATGTTCGTGATGATGTCCTTCAATGCTTCACGAATACGGTTATCATCAGCGGCTCCTAATATCAAATCAAGGCCTGAAGCAGTCGCAGCTTTAACTTCGCAAGAGGCCAATCCCACCACAAATTAAGGTTGATACGCCAAGCAACTTTAGATATGCGGCTAGATTATGATGGGTATATCCACCATTATCTATTACCTTTTCTTCGTTTGTTTCGGTATTAAATATATAAAAAATATTCAGTTCTTCTAAAATAATGGAAAGCGCTATTTTTTTTGCATCATATGTGATTGCTGCCTTCAACTTATCTTCCATCTTGCTTCCTATTTCTTTTTCCTGTGTTGTTTGAGCCTCTAACCTCTTCGTGATAGAAATAGTCAACGATTACTGGATGACCTTTTTTAGCTCTTCCATATGGTGTTTCGTTATCCACGAATGGGCAATCGTTGTCTTTGGCTAATTGATCAGCCTCTTTTTCTAATTCTTCAAAGTAGCTCCTGTCTTTTTTATTATAAATCTTTTCGTATAAAGGATACAAATCGGGTTGTTTTTCTTTGATATAATCCATTATTTTCCCTTTGAATCCACCTCTTAGGTTAAGGTTTTCAAGCCATATCAAATCGCATTGATCTTTAACCAATTCGAATATCTTCTTGAAGTCCGTGATACCTGGGAATACCGGTGAGATGAAACATACCGTCCTAATCCCAGCATCATACACTTCCTTCATTGCTTTTAATTTTCTTTCTATTGATACAGAATCGTCCATATCACTTTTGAAACCTTCGTCTAAGGTGTTAATTGACCAAGAAACCGTGACTTTGTCGAATTTCATTAACAAATCCAAATCCCTAACTACCAAATCGGATTTCGTGCATATCAATAGTTCTGCGTCAACACCCACCAATTGTTCCAATAGTTTTCTAGTGTTTTTGTATTTGGCTTCTTCTGGCAGATAGCCATCGGTTACAGTCCCAATAATGATATGCTCGCCTTTGAATTTATCTAGATTCTTGATTGGCTGCCAGTTCTTGACATCCAAAAATGTTCCCCATTCTTCCGTGTGACCTGTGAATCTTTTCATGAATGAGGCATAACAATATTTGCAGCCATGGGTGCATCCGACATAAGGGTTGACGCAATATCCGCCTATAGGAGCGTTAGATTTGGTCATTACGTCTTTGACTTGAATTTGCCTGATGATTACGTTCTTATTCATCTTTTAGATTCTCCTTTACTTTATTTAATAATCTATCTAACTCGCTTGCCTCTTCTTCGCTAAGGCCTTTGTAGAAAATATCGCCCATTCTTTTTGTGGCCCTATTTATCTTGCTTTCAAGTGAGAGTGTCTTGTTGCTTAAATAGATAATCAGGCTTCTTTTGTCCTCTTTGGATTCCTCTACAATCAAAAGGCCGTCGTTCTTCATCCTCTCCACCATCGATGATAACGTTGTTTTAGCCAAAGAAGTCCTTTTCGATAATTCGATCAAGGAGAGTTTCTCATCTTTCCATAAAGAAAATAGGATTCTCCCTTGTTGACCATTGAATTCGTATATGCCCTCTTCTTTTAGAATCTTGTTGAAAACCCTATCTTGAAGTTGCTTGATTTGAGAGATAAGGGTTCCACCGTAATGTTTCTTCATTTTAATGCTTCCTCCATTTCTAAAGCGAGTTCTTGAATAGCGTTTTCTTCGCCCATGATTTTATGAACGAGCTCTTCTTTGAAAAAAATCCTGCAGCCATATTTTCTAGCGACAGCCACCAAATGATCGACCCATTCCTTTTTGGCATCTATCTTGCCCTTGCATTTCCCGGTCTCCGTTCCGATGACTACCCATTTGATTCCAGATAAATCAATGTCGCCCAGATCCTCGAATAGCGGCTCAAACGTGACGTGATAGTTCCTGCATTTGATGTTTTCCCTTAATGCTTTCAATCTCCATAAATCCGATTTCGATGTGATGGTGACCCCCATCCAAGCATTATCGGGAACGTCATCAAGCTTTATTTTATTTGGGGCTTTCGTCAAATATACCCCCACCGTTTTCGGAGATTCACTCAATAATTCGAATGACTTATCAAGCCACTCCTTTTTCCATAGGTACAAATCGGACATTCCCGTCAGAAAATATACTCCAGGCTTTTTTAGTCTTTCCAATTTATGCAAATCCGCGATTGGCTTAGAGAAATCGTCTGTCAGGTGGAATCTATTTGCCACCGTTTTGGCGTAGCAGTACCTGCAGCCGATGTTGCAGCCGATAACCGCGTTGATGTTCTTAATCTTATCCTTAATGCAAATAGTCATTCAATCACCCTGATATATTGTACTATATAGTACTAGTTTTGTCTACCGTTTTGCCATTAATGTTCAGGGAAAGTTTAGAAAACATCAAAAATTTGGTGGCCAACTTCCATATACCCACAAAAAGGCCTTAAACATCTTTCCCTAGAGGCCTATCAACAGAGATTAAGGTATATTCGTGCTTTTGATAAATTGCCTTCTTCTAAACAGGCAAAGAAAAAAGGGCTACTTCACCAAAAATTAAGCAATTTATGCCTAAAATAAGCGAAATAGCCCTATATAATGAAAAAAGGACTGATATTTTTGGTATCAATCCTGTTGTTTCATGATGTATAAGGACAAGTATAGTAATACGGTTTCATTTTTCAATGGGTAGATTCATTTGTTTGCAACAGGTTTCAAATGAGTTCATTACGTATGAATGATAACTGTTTAGAGTAAAATTTGGACAGTTTTTTATTTACACATAAAAAGCCACCTGCCAAATAAGACAAGTTGCTTTAGTAATTATCAATTAAGCAAGAACGACTCTAGGAGGTATGCCAGCCCTACTATCAAAAAATGCTAACATCCTTTCATTTATAAATCTAGGTTCTATTTTCTCAATTGTAGTGACTTGTTTAACGAAAAGTAAATCATCACTATTCAATTTCTTTGAAATACACAATTTTCCTTCTTCAAACCATATTAAACCACTATCAAATAATTTATGATGATTCTCACATAGCCATATACCATTATCACCATCAACAGCCAATTTAAATTTTGCTGAAAAATCTAAGTCATGTCTTTTTCTTATATCTGCAACGGGATATATATGTGCAGCTTGAATAATCCGTTCTATCTTACATCCACATAAAGCACATTTCTTTTCGCCATCAAATTTTGATAATAAGTTGTAAATAAATTGTGGGCTACGCAAGTTATCTTTAACTGTATCGCTATCATCTCCATCAAACTGATATGAATCATCTAAAACATCAATATCATAATTATCATATAGAGAGGAATAATTAGATATTGCTTCTTTATCTTGTTCGCTTATTGCTGTCGAATCATTGTCAAGTATTTGGAAAAGTTTTACTGGTTTATCTGTTATTGCAGATATTGCAAAACACAATAAAGTTGTTTCTTTTTGATTCGCTCCGAATGTTTTACCATAAATATGATAATAGTCACCTTCATCAGTAATATATGTGGATTTATTTCCAGAATTTGCTTCTCTTAATGTGTTACGAGATTGAATCATATCTTTGACAGTACTATATTCTTTTAATACTGTATGTTCTAATCCAAAATCAGGATTGGCGAATTTTATCCCTATGGTTTTCATTACTCTATAAAAGAATAACATATAATTAGTTTCATTATTTCCATTAAATGGCAAAAAATAGAACCAAAATGAGGTTTTCTTCTTTTGATATTTTGATTCAGATAAATAAATAGACAATGCAGTAGGAATACTTTGAACCTGATAATTTCTTCCTCTAACATCTCCAGTTTGAGATAAGTTAATATAGTGTATTTCATTAGAGGTTTCTAATAATATTAAACGGCCTTTATTTCTTTCCTCAATCCATTCGACATCATAATTGATCGTATTTAAAAGTCTTTTTGATATGTCATTTAATATGTTTGCTGTTAAAAAAGTATCATAGCAAGGCGATGCATTTTGTGCACCAATTCTCTTAATTTTGAATTTTGGCTTCATAAGTTATTAGAACCTCCTTTCTACCCCTGATAGTAATTTCTTTTACATTTGCGCAATTAGAAATAATCCAATTCTTTAAATAAACATTTCCCTTTCCTTTATAATCCAAAATATTTGAAATTAATATCTTGCAACATTTGTTTTTTATTGAATCTAGAAAAGATATCAATCTCTTTTCCTCATTATTTCCCCAACCATTGAATCCCCTCTTTCCATCATTGTAACTTCCTAAAGTAATTAGATATGGTGGGTCTATATAAACAAGACAATTTTCATCAATAATATCGATATATTCTGAAAAATCTTTTGATTGAAATGACACATTTAATTCTTTTAATCTTGAGGAAAATGTAACTATTTTTTCTTTTATGCTTTCGTTATATCCACTTTCACCTATAGGGTTATTGAATTCATATTTTGAATTAAACCTAATCTGTTGTTGAAATCCATATAATATTAATGTATACAAATAAATTAATTTGTCTTCTTTGTATTGAAGTGTTTTGTTATACTCATTTCTATAATTAATATATTTTTCCTTTCCATGTTTAGTTAATTCGTATTTTTTTATTATATCATCTATTTTTTTTAATAAGATTACGGTATCTACTTTTTTAAACATCTCAACTAGATTTTTAACAAGAAAATTAACATCATTATAGATATACGAATTAAAGCCATAACCATTAATTCCAACATTGAATCCTCCAGCCATTAGATCAATCAAAGTATGCTTTGTATTTAATTCTGGCTTTATATAATTAACAACATTTGTTTTACCACCCATATAATTTAATGGACAATAGTATTCAACCTCATTTTTTGGTTTTTTTTCAACATAAAAGATGTATTCATAATGTTCATCGGTTGAGGTTGTTTTATAATTTCGGTATTTTTTATAATTTATTTCTATTTGCTCAAACGTTTCTACCTTGCCGTATCTTTTTAAAACATTTGAAATATATTCCTTTGACATAATTCCATCAGAACTATAACTCATTAATATATGTTTTGCTTTTGTGTTTTTAATGACTTTTTCAAATTCGACTTCAACATGATACTTTTTTGACCAATTGTCTGACACGCCATCAAAATGTCTTCCTCCAGTTATCCCAACTATTTGTGGATTATCATTTTTTATTAATGTCTCCAATAAATGATATTGTACTGAATATTTATTTTTCGTATATGGAGGGTCAAGATACAAAATATCACAATCAACATCACTAATTATTTCGTTTAAATTATTATTATATGTTTTTAAAACAATTGGTTCATTGTCACTATTAGTAGTTTCTATTTTTAAAAATTTAATTTCTTTTATTGCTCTAGGGTCCCAAGTTTTTAAATAGGCACCATAAACACCAGCTATGTTGGCAACTTTAGAGACTGATTCTAATAGACAACCTAATAAGTAGGAATATTCATCATCAGATATCAAATTTTTGTTTTTCCATTCTTCAATTTGTTCTCTAAAATAATCGATTCTTCCAGCATTATAGTCACTAAAATACATTCTACCCGACAATTGCGGAGCATAATTTTGTGAAAAAAATCCTATTCTAGTTTCGCTATTGTTATTAAAGTATTCAAATGGATTAAAGTCTAAATTTTCAAAATTACATAATTGACTTATAATTCTACCTTTTGAAAATGTAGTAGCTAATAATAAATTATCGTTTAATATAATATTAAAATAATTTTTAACTGCATCTGAGACAGTTCCTGTTCCGCAAAATGCATCAAAGAAAGAATATCGATTATTTAGAAGCCCCTTTCTATCTATTAAATCTACTATTTCATTTACAATTGATTCTTTATTCCCTAAATATCGCATTATTCATTTACCTCTTTCAATTCGATATTGTTTTCTTTACATAGCTCTACTATTTGCTTACGAGCTGTTGTAGTTGGTCTATTAAGACCGTTTTCCCATCTATTGATTGAAGTAAAAGAAAACACCAAGCTTTTTTGCAAATTCTACTTGAGTAATAATTAACTTATCTCTTAAGTCTTTTACTGCTTTTTGATAATCAATCATATGAGACCTCCATTTTTGATTAGTGAGGTCTTGAAGTATCAAATTGTATAAATTATTGGAATTTATCAAAGTATAGAAAAAAGTAGGTTTTATTTACCTAAAATAGAGATTTTTTAGAAAATATGTGATATAATTTTGTTAAATTAGTGGAATAATCTGAGGTATCAAAAGGTATACATTTTTATATTGCTTTTGATATCTCTTTTTTTATTGCTTATCACTTGATAAATTTTCCGTTTTATAGATGTATATAATACGGAGGTGATTAAGTTGATTTATGCTTATATTAGAGTTTCAACAAAACAACAAAATATCGATAGGCAGTATGTAGAAATTAAAGAATTTGGAGTAGAAGACAAATTTATCTATGTAGATAAAGAATCAGGTAAAGATTTTGATAGGACTAATTACAAAAAATTAATTAAGAAATTAAAAAAGGACGACCTACTAATTATTAAATCAATTGATCGTCTAGGTAGAAATTATCATATGATACTTGAGGAATGGGCTCATATTACAAAAACAATAGGTGCCGATATTAAGGTACTTGATATGCCTTTACTTGATACAAGAATTGAAGGTAAAAACTTGGTTGGTAAGTTCATAAGTGATATCGTTCTTCAAGTATTATCATTTGTAGCTGAAAACGAAAGAACAAATATTAAGCAAAGACAAATGGAAGGAATCAGAATCGCAAAAGAAAAAGGTGTTAAGTTTGGTAGACCAAAAGTAGTCACGCCACCTAACACCAATGATATATTAGATAGATATATAAATCATGAAATAACAAATACTGAAGCAGCATCACTTATAGGAGTATCTAGAGGTACGTTCTTTAGATTGGTTAGAGAACATAAAAAATGAAAAACTAGCCAGTTTAAATATTGGCTAGTCTCTCATAAGTTTCTTTACTTATTCTTTTGGTTTGTCATTAAGTTCCAATAACGGTCTTTACATTTACTAGAACAGAATCTTTTCTGGCGATGCCCTTTAGTTTGAATTAAGAACTTTGAACACATAGGGCAAAATGATTCAGGATGGCTATTCTTAAATCTATTATAAATAGTTTTAGCTGTAGACTCATTTACTCCTAAAATTCTTGAAATCTCACTGTATGATTTTCCTTCAATTTTAATCTTAATAACTTCTTCTTTAACCATATAACTTACCTCCTTCAATAGATAAGGGACAAAAATCTTCATTTTGAACACCTTTTTTCAAAAATTTTTTATTTTTTTATCCATCCAATAAAAAAGGGGAATAACTATTAAAAATAAACCTATTTATAAAAGAAATATGTTATTTACACGAATAACACGAAAGGTGAGCAATCATGTACCTATCGTGTGAAAATACACTAAAGCTTTTTTATGAAGTTGAATCAATCCAATACAATGCAATAAAAAACTAGGCAATTTTACTAATAACGGGACTTGAACCCTAGTAAAAATGCCCTAAAATAACAAAAAAGTGCTAATTTGAGCATAAAATCTCGTATTAGCACAATCGTTTCTTAATGCCCATAGATTAAAAGGTTAATACTTACTAGCACCCTAGATTGTAATCGTGCAATTTACTAGCACCCCTAGTTCGAACAAAAAAAGAGCCAAATTAATGACTCTAATCTTTAATGTCTTAATTTTCTCATGCATGGCTAATCGTATTGTTTTCAAGTCGTGCTTCTTTTGCTTTTGCTCTTCTATAAGTTTCACCGCATTTCTTATTACAGAATATTCTTTGAACCTTACCAGGTGTAATGTATAGCTGCTTACCACAACACAAGCATATGTGATCACTTAGGACTTTTTCTGGTTTTATTCTAGGGGCAGATTTCTTAACTTCTTTAACGCCTCTTTCTATATAAGTTGTTGTTTTAGATTCATCACGCCATATTACATCAATTGTTAAATCATGATTAATAACCATATGGTTAACCGATTTTTGAAATAACACCTCGTTGAATGAATTAATAACTCCTTCTGTACTATTTAGAATATTTAAGAAGCTATTAATTTTTACTCTCTTAGCTGCAAGAGATGAAATCATGTCTAGACACTTTTGTCTTTCTGCATTCAATGCTTCAAATTCTTTTATAAGCACGTCATATCTTGCATTTGACTCTTCAATATTCTCTTCAGTTTTAGAACACTTAAGTAAGAAATCTTTAATGACAATGGTCTTTTCTTCCAAAGCTTTATCTAATTCATTTTTCCTTTCATGGAATTTTGAATCATCGCAAATTACATCAATACATAGTTTATAGTTTTCGATAATTTCATCTTTCCTAGAAAACATTTCATTGAATGCTCTTACAAACGCCTCTTCAATCGCTTTTTCTTTTATTGATGTAGTTCCACAAGCGTCAGGATTGCTAAACTTTTTATTACATTGCCATACTATTGTTCTGTTAGGCTGATTTGAATGCCATACTTTCCTACCAAAATAACCGCCGCAGTCACCACATAATATTCGACCAGAAAAACAGGATACATTAGTCATAAGACCTGCAGACTTTCTTCTAGCCATTTCCTCTTTAACCATTTCGAATATCTCGTCTGTGATTATTGCTGGATGGTTATTTTCAATATAGTACTGAGGCAGCTCACCCTCGTTCTTTTTTCTTTTCTTTGTCAATACATCTGTTGAGAAAGTCTTTTGAAGGATACTGTCACCGATATATTTTTCATTTGTAAGAATGCTGTCAATTACGCCCTGATACCAAACCTTCTTACGCTGCGGAGTAGGAATGTTATCAGCAGTCAATCTTTTTGCAATATATGAAGGTGTATAGCCAAGAAGGTATTCTTCGTAAATTCTTTTAACTACTTTTGCCTGTTCTTCATTAATATGAAGCTTGCCATCCTGCCCCATGTCATATCCCAAGAAATTGGAATATGCAAAGCTTACCTTACCATCTGCAAATCTTTTGCGTTGCCCCCAAGTGGTATTTTGTGAAATCGATACAGATTCGCTTTCTGCTAAACTTGATAAAATTGTAAGAAGTAGCTCACCTTTTGTATCTAAGGTATAGATATTTTCCTTTTCAAAGTAAACCTCTACTCCCTTCTCTCTTAATTTTCGAACATTAACCAGTGAATCAACGGTGTTTCTTGCAAAACGTGAAACTGACTTTGTAAGAATTAAATCGATTTTGCCATTCATGGCATCATCTATCATTCTTTTAAATCCTTCACGTTTTTTAGTACTTGTTCCAGTTATACCAGCATCTGAATAAATGCCCACAAATACCCACTCAGGATTTGCTTGAATATAGTTCGTATAATAATTGACTTGAGCCTCATAAGAGTTGGTCTGCTCATCCTTTTCTGTTGAAACACGAGCATATGCTGCGACTCTTTTTCTTTTAATTACACCTGCTTGATCGATAATTATTCCTTGAGGCCTTGCAGGTATTACCTTAACTACTTTATTTGCCATATTGATTTAAACCCCTTTGTCTAGCTTTTTCTTTCATATCATCTGTCCATGAATCTTTTCTAGATGGATTACTCCATTTAGAATTTTTAATACTTCCATCATAAAAATGAGTTATTATATGGTCATCAAAGCATTCAATGTAATCTACCTGTTCTGCAAATAATTTCTCATCGAAATCTTTGTAGCCTAGTTGATGTGCCAAAATAGCAAGAAGTACATCTTCTCTAATATCTTTTGATTTAGGGCACATGCTTTTCCCTTTTCTATTTGAGGTAGCACATGACCATTTACTAATGCCGTTAATCTTTTTACGATGGTAGTTGGCGTGGCAATATGGGCATTTGATTTTCGATGTCAGGCACGATTCTTTACCTTGCCCATGATAAAATCTAGCTCTGCGTATTGCAATTTCATTTTTCACATCGCTCATGGCTTGTCTATCAATAATGGCTTCGTGGTCATCTTCAATAAAATATTGAGGAAGTTCACCATTATTAATCACTTTTCTTTTATTGATATGATCTTCAACAAAGCTTTTCTGCAAAAGTAAATCACCATAGTATTTTTCATTCATCAAAACATTTCTAATAGTAGTTGGTGCCCATTTCGTAATCCCTGCAGCAGTCACGCCTTCTGAGTTTAATATTTTTGAAATAGCGTTAGCTCCTTTGCCAGAAAGATATAAATCAAATATTCTTTTTACAAGCGGTGCTTCTTCAGGAACCATTACAACATTTCCATCATCCCAACGATAGCCTAGTATTTTAAATGATGAGGCTCTCCCATGTTCATATCCATGCCTTATTCGCCATTTGACCGCATCGCTACAGTCTTTAGATTCAGCCTGTGCAATACCTGCCATAAGCGTAAGCATAAGTTGTCCCTCACTGCTCATTGAATCCATCTTCTGGTCTTCAAAATAAACATTGATTCCTAACTCTTTTAACTCCCTAGTAATAGAAAGCAATGTGACAGTATTTCTAGCAAATCTTGATATCGATTTTGTAATGATCATATCTACATTGCCATTTCTACACTCGGTTAATAACGCTTGAAACTGTTCTCTTGCTTCCTTTGTACCCGTCTTACCTTCATCAGCATAAATGCCGGCAAACTTCCATCCAGGATTCTTCATTATGAATTTCCTGTAATAGTCAATTTGAGCCTTAAGTGAATGAACCATTGTATCCTTTTCACAGGAAACACGAGCATAAACTGCAACTCTTTTAATCGTATCATTTGCTCTTAATTCTGGCGTTATATCCTTTACTATTTTTTTCATCATTGACCTCCTCCTGTCATTACATATATCGCTCTAAAAAACTTTTATATCAAGCGATTTGACGTATAAGTTTGATACAAATAATGGTTTATATTTTTCTTGCAAATACTGTGTAATTTTAGCTAATTCCTCATCAGAAATTACTCCATTTCTATGAAGTAGAAGAAACGGGCTAATAGATAAATCATAAGCAAGTTCTTTATTCATAAATTCCTTAGTCATTTTTAGAGCCTCGCTTTTTATTCCAATATTCATATCTGCACCTGTCATTGCAGTATTTCTTTTCTTTATGATGAGGAATCATTTCTAATTTGTTGCCGCAGTTAAGGCACAATAATGTTTTTTCTAATTCATTGCATATGAATCGAATAGAACCTATAGAGACGCCTGGTACTTCTTTAGCAATCTTCTTATATCCATTGCCTTCTTTTCTTAAATTAATAATTTTTGTTTTTTCTTCATTGGTCATATGTATAAAACCTCCTTTTCGATGTATGGAGATTTGCTACACGTTTTGACCAGTATCGTTTGTGCAAAAAAATGATGAAAATTAAAAAAGCCCACCAGGAACATAATCCCAGTAGGCTTGAGGTCTACCATATTTAACGTGGCCTTAGGCGCTCTTTCTTTCCACGAGCAACGATGACTTATGCCATGACGGAAGTTCTAGAACCTTCACTATTATATTGTCATCGAATACTATAAATTCCCACTAAAATCAACTAAAAATTTAGCTTTTTCATAATAGTCTCAACATTGTCTAATTCGTGTTTCAATTCTTTTTTATCTGCTTTATCAACCTTAGAAATCAAATCAATTAGATCACTCTTCTCAACAATTAAAATCCCTTTTAGAGTTCTTAGATCATCATCAGTAAAAATCAAGTATTACACCTTCAATCTGAATTATTATTATTGTTGCAACTTATCAATTCAAGTTGATTTTACCACAGAGTTTTTAGCTGTCAAATCAGCCTTAAAGACCACAGATCTATTTTTGAGAAAAAGTATTATAAAACCAAATTTCAATTCAAAAACGCAAGAAAAAAAGACACATTTTTGAGAAAAAACTCATTTAGATGACTATGTAAACATTTTCACAAAATTAATTATTTTTGAAAAATACATTTAGCGATGAAGATAAAACAATTCAAACTATGTATAATAAACTTTCACAAAGAGATAAGCATATCATAAGAAGTCTCCTTTCAATTCTCAACGATGCACAATAATTAATAAAATTGCATTCTTGGTATATAAAAATTGAGTGGAATGATATCCATGAAAAACAATGCATCCTTGCAACCTTAAACAAAAGAAACTATTATTTAAGCAATTTTTTAATTTCAAGGATGCAATCTTTAATTTTAACAAGAATGCAGAATACTAAAATTAAGTGCATCCTTGCTAGGAAATTCTCATAATTTTGGGAATTTCTTTCTCATCCTACAAAAAAAGGCCTACAGATTTTTCTATAGGCAAAAGCATTATATAAAAAGAGTTCCTTTTAAGTTGGTAAGGAACCATAACCAACAGCCTACTTGCTGCAAAGCGCATCCACCATTTTAACCTGGCCTTGGACACAACACTCTCCAGGGACACCGATAACTTATGTCAAACGGGCATTCATGACTACCAATTATATTATAGTGAAATTTCTTTTATTTTACCTTAATTTTAATAAAATTCTTCAAAACAAAAAAAGACCTACAGGATATCATTCCCATAGGTCAAATTAACTAAATATTAACAAAGTATCTTTTTCCACACTCTTTGCAAGTATAGACTTTATTCTTTTCTTTTACGAATTCCATCCTCATGCAGTATGGACAGAAAGCTTGGCATTTGGAATTTCATGAACAGATGCCTCTAATGAATCATAGCATCTTAGTATTTGCTCCACCTCTTCTTTACTACGTACTCTTTTAAATCCAAAATTTGTTTTAATAAATCTTTTATAAACTACATAATTTTCTTATTCTACATATATTTCTTCTTTTACATACAGTTCATTATTACAACAAATATATTTCAAGTCATCATCATCTTTAATGCTAAAGAATGGAACCCTATTCTTGTTGTAATAATCGAATACACTATCATAAATCACATATTCATTATTTGGATACATCTTTAAAAAATCATCAATGTCATCCTGACGGATAATATAACCAAGTAGTTGTCCTATTCGATTATTATCAACTCTTATATTTTTATCAACATACACGGAGTCATGAAAGGTGAAACTATTAGGTATAGTTTTAACCAAAAATGTTTCATCTGTTTCACTTTTATTGTCACTTGATTCATTACTATTGTTTTCATAATTAGAATTTTGATTAAAATAGTCTTTAGAAGATATACCAAGTTTCATAAGAATTTCGAGAAATTCATTATCCGATTTTAACGTATCGACATCAAAATTATGAGTTAATTCTTCTTCTTTTGGAGGATTTGATACCCTAGCAACATAAGGAATAGCAAAAGTCTTATTATAAGATTTCAATATTTCTTTCATAGTGTTGATTGGACATGGTAAATCGTCTTGTAGTTTTTTTATTTCATAAGTGGTTTTTAGCATATTGGTACCACCAGTTAAGACGCAAAACCAATCGGAAGACTCTTTCCAAGCATAAACTTCTATGCCTTTCGCAGCTTCTCCATATTGATAATACTCTTTATATTTTTCAATTATTTCAGGATTTTTCAATGTATTACCCTCCGTATTATTTCCACAAGAAGAAATTGATAATAATCCTATAATTAAGAATAGACATTTTTTTATTACTCTCATACTTATTCTCCTCATTAAATCATATTACTCACATTAACTTGATAAAAACCTACAAATTCAGAATACGATGGAAAGCCAGTTGTTCTATCACAGGATTCAGGATCATAAATAAGATTACCTTTTCGATCAAGATTTGTAACAGCTGTTCCACCTGGCTTATGTGACCATGTTCCATCATAATTTTGCCTATACCAATGATAATCTCGATTTGGAGCTATTACTAAAGCTACCTTATAATATCCTATGTCACAAGCATCATATTTACCAATGGGTTTAAATGAAAAATTGTAGTTTTGTCCATCAAGTAGCACATATTCATATAGTTTTGAGCCTGTTAAATAGTTCGAATCATACGGATTATAGCTTGAATCACTTGCTCCTGGTTGCATAAAACCATGAAGTTTTGTATTTAGAGCATATGCATAGCAATTGTAGTTACTCATACTATTATTATTCCATTCGCTTGGTTTATATTCCAACTCAGAACCATTTAGAGGCATATAATTTTCTGATTGCATCCATACATTCATATTGCCGATACATATCCTACCACGGTTAGAATCTAGAGTTGACGTACCATTATAATGACAAAAAAATCTAAAAACATAAACAGGATGGTCAAAATCAATTGTGTATGTTGTAGGATTGCTTCTATTAGTTGGTAAGGCTGTTTCTTTTGATAGCAAATCAAATTTATTAGACCACCCTTCACCATTTTTAATTTGCAATACAGCCGATCCATTTGAACTGGATAACCATTCATTAGAAACCGAACGCCAATAAGCTAAATCTACTTCAATACGTGTAACAGGTGAATTAAATGAATATTCAATCATTGCTTCGTTTTTAGGAATTCCCTTGCGAATAGATGACATAACAATATACTCGTTGTGAATATATCCTGTCCTATATCTTCTTGTTCTAAAATCCAAGCCATTATCAAGGCTGTGGCTTACAAAAGTGTTTTCAGTATATGAATCAACAGGATAAGCATCAGCATAGTTATAATCTGTAGGTTTAATTTGATAAACCTTATCTCCAGTTACAAAACTATTGAAAAAAGCAAACATAAAACTATCAATTCTAATGCCACCAGTATAAGAATTTCCTACAGAATAAGTATGAATTCCGCAAACGTATGTATTGCCATTTATTGTCACTCTATATGGTGAACCACTTTGTCCACCTTCCGTATCTAAATTTGTTCTATAGTACCAGCCATTATCTTCAAATTTAGTCATAATTCCTGTAGAACTATACATAAAACCATTTTTGCTACCTGGATATCCAAAAGTTGTAATTTCATAATCTTTTTCGTAAAAATTGCTTATTTTACCAAACCAACCAGTTTGATTACATATAGGATTAGATAATTTACAACATCCCCAATCTTTTTGTTGATTTAAATAATATTCTTTTTCAATATATGAACGTTCAATTTTGACTCCACCATATGGATCTACATTTCCATTTCGAGCTGGATAATAATAAATTTCATCAGCGAAACGTGGATTATTTATATGGTCTTCGTAATCGCCACTATTTGTTACATCACCATATAAGCAATGACCGGCAGTAACCAACAAATCGGGCCCTTCTAAAAATCCTGTTCCAATGAAATACATATTATCCTGATTCCCAGTGACATTATTTTGAACAACATATTTTATAACTAATTGTCCAGCCGCTTTATAAGGCCATGAATTAGGGTTAGAAATCAATTGTCTATCATCAGAACCTATTATTGATTTCATTGAATAATTACATTTTTCAGTTCCAACAATATTGTCTGAAGTAACAGAAGATGATTCATCAGTGTTTATTATTTTTGTTTGATTATTTGAATGAACATTTTTACTTATAGACTTTTTTGAATTGCTAGCATTATTTGAATCAAATGCAAATTGCCTATATGAATAATGATTTTGATCAAAATTTATAAATTGTAAAGTGTTGTTAGTATAATTTTTAGTTGCGATATTCCATTCTTGTTCATTACTTTCAATTATACTTTTTGAATAATTACTACTATCATTATTTATAATTGTATCAACTTCCAATGCTTCTTGCCCATCTATATAATAACTTTGATTTATTTTTTCTAGTCTAGGAGCATCATTTGAATAAATAGTATTGTGAGATTCTGAACTAACACTTAAGTGTGCAAAAAGTAAAACAGTTAAACTTAATAAAGCAAAAATTCTTCCTTTCATTTTTTCCTCCACATAATTAAAAAGCATAGTTGTTATAGCATTAAATCAATAGATAATTTGAGCATAATTAAAGTTGCCTTAATTATTTTCAAATAATATGTATTTTTCATTCTTTCCATATATGCGCCCCCAATACGTTGAATCGACTTGAAAATGTTAAAGTTCATTTAATTTTTTTAGAGTTTAGACAACACTTCTTTCAATAATATTTTAACACAAATACACCTAAAAAACAAATTTATCTCCAATGCATGCAAATAAATGTATAAAAATGAATATATTTAATTGAAAAGTCAGAATTCTTTTTGCTTATTTATTCTTTAAAATGTTAATAGTAGATTCAATTTGAGTAGTGATCCACGTTTCTAAATCGCCATAATTTTTAGTTATGTAATCTTTAATTTCGTCACTCATTTGAGCAAGTGCATCATCTTTTGCTTTGATAAGTGCTACTTTTTGGCTTTCTTTATCAAATGTGCCATTCTTCTTCAGTGTTTCTACATAAGTTTGAAATACGCTTCTTACTGCATTCATTACGATGTCAGTTGCAACAGTCAATTGTTGTTTTGCGTTTTCGTCTTTAATCTTTGCGTTAAGCCAAGCGATAAGCCTTGCTCCTGCATAAGAAATTAGTGGCAAAATTACCGCAGTTACCACTACAGATATAATGTTTAAAATGATTTCGTTCATAAGTTTAATCCTCCTTTATTTATGAGCTTGTTTGTTTATGTATTTTTCAATTTGATTTATTGCAGTTGTTACAGGCCCATCGCATCCTTGTTCTTTTAAGCCTTTTAAGCAAGCAAGGACACCATAGGTTAAAAGGGTTTGTTCTTCCTTTATCGCCTTGATGTCCTTGTCCTGTTTTTCTTGTTTTAAGTACCATCTATAAACTGCAAATATCACGCCGAATATAACACCAAGTGCAGTAATCACTGATGCGATAGTTATAATTATTTGTCCTACTTCCATAATTTCCTCCTAATCTATCCAGTTTGGCTTTTCAGGTATAATCCTTGTTTCTGGAGCATTAAGCCAAGCCTCATACCATTTGTTTAGTTCTTCCTTTTGCTCATTGGATAAATGATTCCACCATAATTGCGATCGGTTATCCACGAAATTGAAGCACTCGATTTGTCTTCTTTCTCTTATGACATTGTCTTCAAGAATATCAACCATAATAAATTCATCGTTTACTAATCGCCAGTTCATTCCTATGGTGCATGTCATGAGCTTTTCATATAATTCATCATTAACATCACGCTCAATTGATGCATCGTTGATATACGGACTTTCAACAAAGCCTTGTGCATTAATTTTTACTTTTTTCATTAGTCCCTCCTATATAGCAATCGCTATCACTGAATATGTTTTTGAACCTCCCGTGGTGTTATGGATGGTGATTTTCTTTTTATCGATTGAAAACCACTGGTTGTTCGAGCCTGTGCTTGGCGTGTCCTTTTCAGTAAGAGATGCCCCAATTATCTCATTGATGCCATAGACATCGAGGTCAATTGTCGAATAACTCGATTTAGCAACAGTGTAGTTAAAAACAATTATTTGAGGGCACGTAGCCGTACTTCCCTCATATGATGAGCCAAGAGGGCTGTGTAACCAGCAAACGTCCTTAAGGAAAAGGTACGGAATCTTTCCAGTCATTATTGCATCGTCCCTGTCGCTTGACATGAAGGTGCAGTATCCCTCGGGTCTGAATTCAGCCCAGAAGTTTTCGCCGTATGAATTGCTTTTGAAGCCCATGATGCAGTTGTCGATTCTTTGCGTCCTAGAGAATATCGCATATGTAGGCATTCTTGGATCGGTAGAAAGATCTCCGATTCTAAAGGCGGCATTCCAGTTGCCTGAGTAGCTAAGGCCACTACTTGTTATGGTCAAGCCGCCGATCTCACCTTCTGATGACGTGATCTTTCCATTTACTTCGAGACCTGCGGAGTTTACCTTCATAACGGTTTTATTGTTGGAGTAAAGTTCAAAGCCTGTAGATTTGAGCTTATATCCAAATGACGAGGAAACTCCTCCCTCCGAATCCGCCTTTTTTGAAACAGCAGCATTGATTGAATCTGCTGTCTGCTCCAAAACAGAGATGCCACTTGCATTCGATTCAACCTTTGATGCAAGTTTATTAGAGGCAATCGTAAGAGAGGAAATATTCTTCTCGTTGGTGTTTGCCTTAAGTTCTATCGCATCAGCTTTCTGAGTAAGTGTGGTAACGTCGCAATCAAGGCTCGAAATATCATTCTCAGCAGTATCGACTCGTTTGCCTATTGAAGATACAGTACTTGTAAGACCGTTGATATTGGATTCTATCTTCGACTCCCTCTCGTCGATTTCACTCACCTTGCCATCAAAATCATCGTTTGTAACATAGGCTTTTAGCACCACTTCGCCTGTGTCAATATTCCAATAAGAGCTACTATCTTTTGAAGAAATGATGCCTGCTTTAATGATGTTCGCCATTAGCGTTCCTGAAGAAATAAAGTCAGCTACGATTTGACCATCAGATGTAATAGCAGTTTCGTAAGGACCATTGTATCCGTTTTTGGAATAGCCTAGCCCGTTGACGTTCCATCTCCACACTTTCAAAGCATCGTTGATATTGGGCTTATCCATGATAAGTAACTCGTAAGGCTTGCCATCCTTAGCAGCTGAGTGCAAAATAACATACCCTCCAGAATTTCCTGTTATGAGCTTTGTGGCATTGTTAATCGCATAATTTAAAAGAGAGGGAAATCTATCCACCTTCGTTTTTGTTGATTCAATCTTGCTTTCGATATTTTGCACTTGCTTAACAAAGTTTGATTTTGCACTGCCAAGCGTGATGCTCGTGTATTTCTCAAGCAAAGTATTGTATGTCGTTTTTATCACTTTTGTCTTAACTGATACTCCAATTTCTGAATGCTTTACCGTTACAGTATCACAAAGAGAAACTCGTTCTAAAAGTGCAGAATATTCAGGTTGCTTCCACAATGGTTCAAAGCTAATTGTAATTGTACGATTTTCTACACCAAGCGGATTATCACTTATGTACTTTTGAGTTTTTTCTCTTAATTTGTCTTCGGTTATTTCTTCATCGCTATCAAAGGAATCCGTCATATCCTTTATAAGAGTTTTCCTTTTGGTCAAGGTAGTTGTTATCGGCAAAATCTGTTCACTAAGAGTGCAAACGACATCATTCCCATCGCCACTTGAAATAACTGCATAAGGCAAAATATCTGTATAGATTTCAGAAATGTCACTATCGTGGTCAAGCTTCGTCAAGTTCTTGCCATACTCAATTACGACACCCTTGTTACTTCCTCTACCTTTATGATGGATTATCGAGAAATTGTCCCATTCAAACTCACCACCCCATTTATTTAGAAGGCTGCCATAAGTTCCACCAAGACAAGCTCTCACGCTTTGAGGCTTTTTAACTTCAAAGTCCTTTGCAGCAGTGTAATCCGTTCTAAAAGTAAAGTTATTTGGAAGAACTGTCTTTTTAAGCAATGTATCGATTGCAACTTGAGGCACGACATTAATAAGTGAAAATGGGATGACTCCGATATTGATTAAATCATAGGAAATATGCTCAGCGTAAATAGTAATTATCCCATTAATCGGTATAGTAATTCTGTATATTCTAAATGCCTGTGGATCAGATAAGTCATTTGGTTTTGCCTTTATGATGCGTTCCTTTTTTATTTCGCCATACAAAGAACCATTAAGAGGGTACTTCAAAGTCAATTCATAAGCACCGTTTCGCTCTTCGGTTACCAAGCATGAGACAGTATCGGCAAGCACACCTATACCAAATGTAGAAAAATCAATTGCATCTTCTTTATATAGAATCGGAATCATAAGCTCACCCACCTTGGAATAATCTCAACGCTTGTTATTCCGCCACTAAACTCGATATGATTTTCACCATACTCAAAAGTAGGAAATCCATCACCAGTTACTTTGTCGTTTTTAAGCGTTGTATCGTGATAATAGTTCATAAGTTCAGAATCGCATTCTGTATAGTCATTTAACGTTTCAAAATGCCAGACTTTATTATTTATAGTTAGTGTTCCTACCCCTTTGCCATTTACTTTGATATAAGGCTTAGCAGAAAAACTGAACTCATTTGTAAGAATTACCGCACTTGAATATGTTTGCTTTGCAAGTCCTGAAATCAAATATCTAAGTGGCTTGCATGAAAAGGAAATCGTAAACAATCCTATCTTCATGCATTCATCAGAAATATCTAGCTTGCTATTAAATAAGGCTTTCCTTAAGAATTCTTTATCGTAGCTATCAGTTAAATCGTGGTACTTGCCTGGTTCTTTATAGAGCCAATTTTTTACCTTAGTAATTTTCTCTGCTAATTCTTCAATAGACTTTGCAGGTAAAAAGCAATTGTAAGAAATAGTTATATTGCTAAATCTTCCATTTGGACTTATGAGGTCACCATCTCGTCCAGGGATAGAGGTTAAAGATAGATCATATTTTGGTGCAGAATATACACTTTTAGATTGGATTCGAATTCCCATACTCTCACTAGAAATCCCATTAAAAACAAAATAACTCATGCGAACACTACTCCTTTCCTTTTTGCAAAATTGCCTGCAGTTTCCATTATTTCCTCAGTCAAACTTGTGATATCTTCATTTGAATAGTTGTTAAAGTTGCCAATACTAAGTTGAAGCACCAACCCACCTTGATTTGCCTTTGCACCACCATTTATGGAATTAGTAGCACTCGAAACATTAAAATCGGTTGGTATTTCGCTCATATCAGCAGATAAACCATCAAATACGTTATTTAGATTATTGACCATTCCGTTTGCGGAACTTAGTACTTCATTTGCCGTTTCATCAATACCATTTGCTAAGCCTTCCATCATCATATCGCCGATCCAAGCCATCTTTTTAGATGGAGAGTGAACGCCAAAGAAATTTTTAATACCACTCCATAAATCTCCTGCCCAGTTACTAACCTTATCCCAAATCCATCCAGCTAAGCTTTGTATGCCTTCCCATAAGCCACGAACGAGGTTCTTTCCTACATCCGCCATTTGTGAAAAACCACTGCTAAATCCATTAATAATGGCAGAAAGTATTTGTGGCACAGCTTTTAATATTTCCATAATAATCATCGGAAGATTTGTAATCAGCGAAGTAAATAGATCGATTCCCGTTTGTATAATTAAGGGAATATTATCGATAAGCGCATCTATAATCGATGTAATGATTTTAGGTATCGCTGTTAGTATCATTTCAATTATTTCAGGCAATGCTTGAATGAGCGTTACAAATAGGTTAATGCCTGCATCAATTATGAGTGGCAAGTTTTCAACAATAGCATTAATAATTCCATCGATTATAAGAGGAATTGCCTCTATTATCGCCTCTATTATTTCTGGCAAGGCTCCTATCAAACTAGTAAATAGTTGGATGCCTGTTTCTATAATTTGAGGAATTGCACCAATTATAAAATTTATAATTGCCAAAATGACCTTAGGTAAAGCAGCAATTATGATTGGTATCGCATCAAGTATCCCTTTTGCTAAGCCTTCTACAATTTGAAGAATAGTATCAAGGAGCATAGGAAGATTAGCGATTAATGTTTCACATACCTCTATCAGAGCTTGAACAATAGTTGGTATTAGTTTTGGCATTGATTTTGCTATACCTGAAGCTAAACTTATTACGATTTTTGTAGCCACATTTATAATAAGTGGTAAGTTCTTTATAAGTGTATTTACTATGGTAAGCAACGCATCCATCACCGCAGGAACTAGACTAGGTAGTAAATTAAGCAATGTTTCTAGAACTTCCGAGAACAAGTTAGTAACCATTGTAAGAAATGTAGGCAGCAAATCGCCGACAGCATCAATCAGGGCATCTACTGCTGTTGGCAAAGCCGATATGATGTTTCCAATGATTGGCGTAATATTTTTTACTACTGCCTTAAAGCCATCAACAACGTTATTACATAAGCCTTTGATATCCGCTTCAGAATTACCAAATCCTGTTATAAGATTTTGCAATGCCGATTTAAGTGAATTAATCGAACCAGTTATCGTATACTCTGCTTCTTTTGCCGTAGTACCAGTAATACCCATTTGCGTTTGAATAATATGGATTGCATCGACTATATCGGCATAAGAATCAATACTAAATTCAACACCTGCTATTTCTGATGCATCTGCAAGCAAACGCTCCATTTCAGTTTTAGTACCACCATACCCAAGTTTAAGGTTGTCAAGCATCGTGTAATTTTGTTTAGCAAACCCTTGATAAGCACTTTGAATCATAGACATATCAGTACCCATTTTATTGGCGTTGTCAGCCATATCTATGATTGCCTGGTTAGCTTTATTTGCAGCTGCTTCCGTATCTCCATTAAGTGATGCGATAAGAGATGCAGAAAATGAAGTAACTGTTTCCATATATTCGTTAGCCGAAAGACCTGCGGTTTTATAAGCATTATCGGCATCATTCATTACCTTTTGTTGTGCGTTAAGAAGACTGTTGTATTCATCACGTACTTCATCAACCGATTTTCCAACAGACTTTGCATATTCTTCTACGCTTGATGTTTCAGTTCCAAATAAAGTCTTAACGCCACCTACTAGCTGCTCATAATCAGCATAAGCAGAGATTACTTCCTTACCAAGTTTTACAGCCATTGCAGTAGCAGCTACTCCGACTGCCACCATAGCAGCACCAATTCCCTTTAAGACCGATCCTAAGCCGCTAAACTTACTTTCAGACTTTTCTGCAGACTTTCCAGCATCTTCGATATCATCACCCATATCGTCAGCACTTTTAGCAACACCGTCCATTTCTTTTCCTGCACTATCAAGAGCCGATGTATTAGCATTCAACTCTTTTTCCATTTTGTTTAGTTCGGCCTGTGCGTTATTTAATTGGATTTGCCAATTTTGTGTTCTTCTATCATTCTCGCCAAATGATTCGGCTGCATTAGAAAGGGCAGAACGCAAGGTTTCTATCTTTTGCTTTTGAGCATCAATTGATTTTTGCAACACTTCATTTCTTGCGGTTAATGCCTGCATTGAATTATCGTTTTTATCAAACTGACTCTCTACAAGTTTCATTTCAGATCCTAATACTTTGAAAGATTGATTTATTGATGCAAGTGCAGACTTGAATTCCTTTTCACCTTCGAGCCCAATTTTCAAACCAAAACTATCTGCCATTTGCGTTCACCTCCTCTTTTTAAATTCCTTCAGGAATAATATCGTCAATAAAAACTTCTACTTTAGGCTTAGATATGCCATTGTACTGTTTATGACATTCCCACAAGTCAAGTAAAAGTCCAAAGGGCATCATCCACACTTCATCTTGTGACAAGTGCAATTGCGATAGCCCATAATATAAAAGACGAGTAAACAACTCTTCGTCACTTACTCGCCCACTGCGTTTTTTACTTCTACACTCTCAATATTTCGTTTTGTCCCTTTCAATAGAGCCTCCGTAATTGCATCTTTAAAGTTTGCAATATCCTGTGGTGTTGTTAAAAGTTCCACTTCATCTTCAGTCAAGAGTGGCTTTTCGTTTCCTTTGTTCTTGTAATTGAAAATAAGAATAAGTTGATTGGCAAGAGTTACAATAAGCCAAACAATCTCACCAATTGCATCTTCGTAATTTTCACTTTTTACAAGTTTATCCCCAAGATTAGAAAGCCCACCATATTTTCTAGCAATTTCTTTTGTTGCTTTAGTTGTTAAAAGCAATTCATATTCTTTTTCCCCAATCGTAATGACTGAGCTTCTTTCATTTGCCATTTTTATTTTCCTCCTTAGTATTCAGGCTCGTATACGCTATTGTACCAAGCATTAATTGTTTCACTGTTTTCTTGTGTTTCTGTAACTTCTGCCTTCCATGGATGCTTATTATTTCCATCCGGCTTATTGCGTCTATAAATAGCTCCTTCAATAGTCGGAGTTGAGAAAGTGATTGAATCTCCCTTAGTAGCAAGGTTAGTTGCAGGAATTCCAAATAATACTCTATAAAGCCAATAATACTTATATTTTCCATTTGATTTCTTTGCTCTAAATCCTATTGCTACATATTGAGAGATATCCTCACCACCTGAAATAAGTACACCATTACTATCTAGCGTTGCACCAACAAGAGCTACCGCTGCCTCATTTCCAATATCGTCTACACCAAGTGAAATAGTTCCACTCTTAAATTCCTTTACCGTTTCAGATTGTCCATCATCGGCAAAAAGGATGGCCTCGTTCAATTCAATAGACAATTCAGCTGAGATTGCCTTTGCAAGTTGAACAGGTGTTCCATATGTTTCATTACCATTTTTGTCTTCCGTAATAGGTGCATAAACAAGTTTATCTAAACCAATTGTTGCCATTTTATCTATTCCTCCAATTCATAATTTTTTGCTATGTCCACTACATAGTGAAAATAGTCAGTTTCAGTTTCGTAACCGATGTATCTGCGGTCGGTTACTGTAAATTCCGCATTTAAAAGTTTCTTTACTATTTGATTTGTTAGTTTTTTATAGTTACCTTTTGTATAAATTGAAACTCTCAATTCTTGCACTTCGGCATTAGGCATATTATCAGCATGCAATTCAAAAGCATCTGACATTGGAACTAAAACTAGGTAAGTACCTGTTGCGGTTTCTTTATATACGCCAGTTGCTATTGGGACATTTAAAGGTTCTAGTAATTTTTTTACATCAGCTAAAATACTCATAATCTTTTTATTTCCTCTTCCATTTTTTGTGTCATTTTATCTATACACGCTTTCTTCGATTGACTTTTTGCAGGTTTTAAGAATGGTTTAGCAGGTTGATCTGACTTTCCATACTCAATGATATTAGCTATCATGGCATTAGATTTTCCGTCCTTTCTTTGCTCTGCAAAACCAACCTTTATATTGTGATTTCCATCTCTACCTAAAAGTACCTTGCTTAAACCAAGAGAAGTTAAAAGCTCGCCTGTTGAATTTCCGCTTAATACGCCTTGCAGATTATTTTTAACCTTGTCAAGAACAATCTCTCCACCAGCCTCGAGAACCTTTTCACTAACCTCATCCATTTTGTTTCCGAGTTTTGAAAGTTTTTTTAATAGTTCTTCTGGCAATTTACAAGTGCATTTAGCCATTTGATGCCACCGCCTTTTTAGCCAAAACCTCAATATACATATTCCTGCCTTTTACGTTTTCGACAGATAAAATGTCATATTCTTCGTCATTAAAAATGATATATTGCTTCGTCGTTATATTTAGATTTGGTATTTTCCTAAAGCGAAAGAGTTCGGTAGCCTCGCTAAAAGCCGCCAAATTCGCCCAACGTTCGCTTCCATGGCGACCTTCAACAAACACTCGAATGTTTGCCAAAACCACCACACGTTGCGAAGAAAAGCCCTCAGAATCGGTCACAAAAGTCTTCTCACATATTTTTGCAGGTTTATTCATTAATCCTAAGCCCATACTCACACCTTCCAATTTCGATCCATTCTAAGTAGTAAATTTACCGTCTTCCATACTTGTTCTGATGCGTTTGGTGTATTTACGAAGAAACCACCAGTACTCCCATCACGAGATTCATAGAAATGTGACGCAAGCATGATGATTGCCTGCTTTGTTGTTGCAGACATAGGCATAACGCTATAAGTACCTTCAGTTATATGTTGATAACTTTCTGCATAGGAAATGGCAGCGGCTATGAAACTAAGAATAAGACTGTCATCGTCGTCGAATGTTATGATTAAATTTTCTTTCACCTGTTTTAGTAATTCATTAGCAATCATATCTGCCACCTCCTATTTTTTATTATTCCTTTTGAGCAAGAACCTTAATTGCCTCAGGAAGAATAAGCTTACCATCTACTCTTTGAGTAGCAACAAAACCAACTTGTCCTGTTGCAGCATAAAGTTCATTAAGACGTTTGAAACTACGAGATTGTCTATCGGCAATCCAGTAATAAGAGAAATCACCAAAAGCAATAGTCTTTGCACCTGATGCAATAGTAGGAACATAACTTGATGTAAATACTGGTCTACCCAAGATAGTATCAGGAGTATTCGCAGTAAGTGCAGGTTGCCACAAGTAATTACCATTATTGTCTTTTAGTTTTCTGATTGCCTTAATAGTTGCATCATTAAGAACCCATACAGCATTCTTTCTAAAAGGTGCTTTAAGTGAATAGAATAAGTCGATAAGTTCATCTGCGGTTATTGCTGTAGAGCTTGCTGTAGTTACACCGACCTCTGCACCACCTGTTGCATTAAAAATACCAATTGGTTTTCCAACACCATCACCATTGAAAAATGCATCTTCCTCTTTATTACCAATTCGTCTTGCAAATTCCTTAGAAATATAAGACTCAAGGTTAAATACAGAATCATTCAAAAGCTCTTCAGACACCTTAATTAAAGTACCAAGTTTATATGCACCAATTGAAACTTGAGAAAATGCATCATCACTTTCGTTAATAGTGCCTTCTTCGTCTACCCATGATGCAGTACCCTTCGTTGCGACAACAGGAATTTTTCTATCTCCTGAAGATGTAGTAATTACTTTTGCAATCTTTCTAAATAGATTCTCTTCTTCTAGGCTTTCAACAAGTGTCTTTTCATATTCGTCAGGAACAAGATATCCGCCTTCAGTGTCAGAACCAATTTGAAGTGCATTCATTACATCAGGTCTTACCGCCTTTGCTCTCATAGCATTCCAGAAAGACTTTTTATATGCTTTAGATTTTCTACCTACATTTTCTTCTTCATCTTTAGCTACCATAGGTTTAGCAGTCAAAGGAGTCGATACAGGTTTATTAAGTTCTGCTTCGATTGCATCTTTTCTTTCCATACGCTTAATTTCATTAGTATAAGATTCAAATTCTTTTTCCATCTTGGTATAAATAGCATCATCTTCTTCGCTAAGTACACCTTGATCATTTCTGTGGGAGTCAAGGAAGTTTTCCATTGCACTCCAAGTTTTGGCACGTTTTTCACGTAATTCAGTAATAGTCATAATTTTTATATCCTCCATTAAATTAAATTTTTTATTTGATTAAGTTTTGCTTTAAGCTCATCAATGTTTCTGCCTTTTTGTTTAGGCTTTGCATCTACTTCTTTATTTGTAATTTTGTTAAATAGTTTTGTTGTAAACAAATGCTCTTGAAACTCAAAGCTTTTACTCGAATTTGCTTTCTTTTCGTCTTCAAGTATTTCATCTGCAAACCCAAGTTCAATAGCTTTGTTTGCATTCATCCATGTAACTGCGTCCATCATGTGGCTTAGGACTGTTCTTGAAAGTCCTGTCTTAATTTCATAGGCATTGATAATCGATTCTTTTACTTCATTTAGCACTTCAATCGTTTTACTCATATCTCTATGGTCACCATTAGCACTAGTTGATGGATTATGAATCATGATAAGTGCAGTTGGAGCAATGACGACCTTAGTTCCTGCCATAGCTATTACGCTTGCAGCACTAGCAGCAATTCCGTCAATTTTAACTGTAACCTCACCTTTATAATCCATTAGCATTGAATAAATCTGGGAAGCTGCAATACAATCACCACCAGGACTATTAATCCAAACAGTAATCGGACCATTTCCAGAGTAAAGCTCGTCTTTGAACATTCGTGGCGTAATATCGTCATCGAACCATGATTCTTCCGCTATCGTTCCGTTAAGTTCTAGGACTCTTTCTTCCGCTTCGGCTTGATTTATCCATTTCCAAAATTTCCTCATCGGCTGTATCCTCCTTTTCTATATTTGCATAAGCTCCTGCTTTATTAAGCGGTAGCATATTGCCGTTGATTAGGTATAAGTCACCGCCATCTTCGGCAGGAATCTTATCCATGTTTTCAAGTTCTCGTATATCATTCGCAGACATCCAGCCATTTTGCCTTGCTACTGCATAACCACTCATACGAGATTCGTAATCACCCCTAAGCAAACCTTCAAGATTAAACTTGAAGAAATACTTTCGTTTTTCATCTTCATTAAGTAATGCTCTAGATAACGACTGTTCCCATCTAATAACCCACGGATCTAAGGTATACTTAACGAACTCGAGTGATTGCTGTTCAATATTAGAAAAGCTCGATTTCTCAAGGTCGCCCACCATATGAGGCGGAACTCTGAAAATTCGAGCTATTTCGTCAATTTGAAATTTTCGTGTTTCTAAGAACTGGGCTTGTTCTGGCGAGATGGAAATCGGTGTATACTTCATTCCTTCTTCAAGCACTGCGACCTTGCCAGAATTAGCAGAGCCACCGAATGTCGAGTTCCAGTTCTCTCTTAGTCTTGATGGATCCTTAATCGTCCCTGGATGCTCCAAGACACCAGATGGTGCAGCACCATTCGCAAAGAATTTTGCACCATATTCTTCTGTAGCAATTGCTAAACCTATTGCATTTTTTGCCATTGCAATTGGTGAGTATCCAACAAGCCCATCAAATCCAAGTCCTGGAATATGTAAGACGTCTCTTGGCGTTAAATACACCGTCACTCCGTCCATAGTCTTTGCTTCGTCAGAACTTCTCGTGTATATGTAATAAAGCTCACCATTTTCGTCTCTATCAACTTGCATCTTATTTGGCATCAAAGGATATAAAGCTACAACCTCGCCCTTACCATTTCTTATAATCTGTGCATAAGCGTTTCCCCATAAAAGCAAATGAGTCATAAGCGTTTCTCTAAAGATGAATGAGCTCATTTCTTTGTTTGGTTCATCATGCAGTAAGTGATAAAGATTGTTGTCTATCGCTCTTTCTTTTCCTCCGTCTTCCTTATATCGATAAAGATGTAATGGCAATCCTGCAACAGCTTCTGCAAGAATTCTTACACATGAATAAACTGCAGTCATTTGCATTGCACTTCTTTCATTTACATTCTTACCAGCTGAAGAACCGCCCATATAAAACGAATAAGAACTACCAACAGTCCTGTTATCTATCTTGGGGTGATCTCGTGATTTGAATAATTTGTTTATAAGTCCCATTTTTGACCTCCTAAATAATTAAAAGACCTCTTGAATCATAAACTGAATCAGAAGTCTCTCCTTTATTTCTTATTGCTCTATCAAGTGCCATAACAGTTGCCACGCTACCATCAATCTTCTCTGTGGATTTTGACTTATCCATCTTTATATTTCCTGCTGGATCTGTTCTAACACACACATTGTCCATCATCCATCTAAGCACTGGATGTCCGTTGTGCCTTAAAGTTTTGCCAAGAACTAGATTCATAAGTTCCTTTGTTGGTGGGCTCATATCTTTAAATCCCTGACCAAAGGGAACGACTATAAAACCGAGTCCTTCCAGATTTTGAACAAGCATTGTTGCGCCCCACCTATCAAAAGCAATTTCTTTTATGTTGTATTTTTTACCAAGCTCATCTATGAAACTCTCAATGTAGGCATAATGAATAACATTGCCTTCGGTCGTTTCAATAAAGCCTTGCCTTTCCCACAAATCATAAGGAACATGGTCTTTATTGACTCTTGCTTCCATATTTTCTTCGGGTATCCAGAAATAAGGCAGGATGTAGTAATGCTCATCTTCTTCAGTCGGCGGAAACACTAAAACGAATGCAGTGATATCAGTTGTTGAAGAAAGGTCCAGTCCACCATAGCAAACTCTCCCTTTCAAATCCTCAGGATTAAAGTCAAACCTGCAATCGTCCCACTTTTCCATAGGCATCCATCTTACTGCTTGCTTTACCCATTGATTTAGCCTTAACTGTCTGAATGAATTTTCTTCTGCAGGATTTTGTTTTGCACTTTCACAAGCCGCCTTCACCTTGTCTATTCCAACCGTTATCCCAAGTGATGGATTTGCCTTTTTCCATACCTTAGGATCCGTCCAATCATCATCCACTTCCGCTCCATAAATGACTGGGTAGAATGTAGAATCATGTTTTCTTCCTTCAAGAATGTCTTTTGCTTTTTGGTGAGTTTCGTAACAAATAGATTTAGTATCAGTTCCTGCTGTGGTGATTAGGAAATACAAAGGCTGCATTCTTGCATCACCAGAACCTTTGGTCATAACATCAAAAAGTTTCCTATTTGGCTGAGTATGCAGCTCGTCAAATACAACTCCGTGTATGTTAAAGCCATGTTTGGAATAAGCCTCAGCGGACAAGACCTGATAAAAACTATTCGTCGGCAAATAAATAATTCGCTTTGTTGCCGATAGTATCTTGCACCTTTTATTAAGTGCAGGACACATTCTTATCATGTCTGCTGCAACCTCAAATACGATTGATGCTTGTTGCCTATCAGCTGCACATCCATAAACTTCAGCTCTTTCTTCACCATCACCACAAGTTAAGAGCAAAGCAACTGCAGCTGCTAGTTCCGATTTACCTTGTTTTTTTGGAATCTCGATGTAAGCAGTATTAAATTGCCTATATCCATTAGGTTTCAATGTTCCAAACAGATCCCTGATTATCTGCTCCTGCCAATCTATAAGTTCAAATGGCTCACCTGCCCATGTACCTTTCGTATGGCACAAGCATTCAATAAAGTTCACCGCATAATCTGCAGCAGCTTTATCATAGGTGGATTCTTTAGCTTTGAACTTAGTCGGAACATACTTTTTAAGTTTTCGCAAATTTCCACCTCCTTCTCAATAAGAAAAAGCCGACCATCAAGCCGACTTTGATTCTCTTTACTTTTATTCATACTTTGGTATTGTTTCGATTATTTTTTCAATCTCGTAATTGTCAATACCTAAGCCTTCAAGCGCCTCTCTCGTACCACACGTTGGGCAAATCGGCGTTTTATTATCTACCCTTGAAATGGCAGATGGTGCTTTGTAGTTCTTGCCACATTTAGGACAAGTCTTCATAAAATTATCGTTTGTCTTCATCTTTTACCTCCAAGCTAAATTTTAGTGCTTCCAATAGATATCTTTTGTCAAATCCAAAGTCTTCATACCCTTCAAGGCAGGTATCAACATAGAATTTCGTGGGGCAAGCAAGCTTTCTGTCATCATGCATTATGTAGACTAAGGCGTTTATTTTGCCCTGTGTTGCGTTTTTATTCTCAAATGAAACATTTACCCATTTCCTATAAAAAAAGGAAGGATACCCCTCGTAAACGTCAAGTGAAGCCAAGTCTTGCCCACTCGCAAGCCACACGCCAACTGGAACCTTATGCCCTTTTGCTTTTTCAATTGTAAGGTATGCACCTGTTTTACTTCCTTTAAACATGAGCCTATAGCCATCAATGAATGATGTTCCAACCTTGGTTGCATCAGGGCATCTCTTTTTCATTTGTTCAACATTAAGATTTGAACCATAAGCTAAGTAATACATTTTTTCCATTGTCTTGACCTCCTAGATTGCAGCTTGAGGAGCGGGTCTTAAACCACTTCTGAAGCTTGCATCTCCTCTTAAATTTTTTGTTAATGTTTCTCTTGCAGTTTTGAATTCCTCGCCAATGAAACCAAGTCTTAATAACCAAGTTCTCATTGCATATTTAGGATTTTCACTTTGTTGAGGTTTCGAAGAAGCACCACTTACCTCCTTTGCCATTTGGCTTAAGGCTAAGCAGAATTGAATGTAGCTTTTAAGTTGCCCTGCGTGAAGTCCATTTTGTTTTCTATCACTTGGACTCTTGAATTCGAAACATCTAAATTCAATTGTTCCTTTTGTGAATGTTGCATGGAAGTTTAGGATGTGATAGCGGCTGCTATTATAATGCATTGTTCTTCCTGAGTCGCAATTTTGACTTTCGTACCAAACATCTGCAAATTGGCTCATTGATTGAGGTTTCTTTTTATTGACTGCCTTTAAGAATCTAGGGTCTACTGTTTGGCAGTATCTATCAATTCTATAATTGTCAATTCCTAAGGCTTCAATAATTAAGCTTTCGTGACTTGCCATAATGTTTGTTAGGTTTCTTAAGGTTTTAGGTGTGTGTCCGTTTGCACCTACATGAATGTGAACTCCGCACCCTCTTGACGCATCGCTTTTTGCTCCAGCTTTTCTTAATGCTCTAACAATCTCTTGTAAGTCCCCAATATCATCGTAGGTCAAGATTGGTGTAACCATTTCGCATTTTTCACTATCTGGTCCCGCAATTGATACATCCTTTTGGAACTTCCAAACTCTATCTTTTCTATCCTTGCAAGCACAAGCATCGTAGCCATAATCTCTTGCTGCGTACCATGGTCTTGTTCCAAAGTATGCTGCAACCACTTTTGCTGCATTCATTCTTGTGATGTTGTTCATTTCAATTTCTACACCGATTGTCTGTTCCTTCATTTCTTCAATTTGCTTTTCAATTTTTTCTTTCATCTTTGTGTCCTCCTTGAAGGGTGCTTTCTCTTCCCTTCCTCGTGTATATATATCACTCTAAAGGAACACTATAGCAAGTTAATTGTGTATCTTTTTTTAACTATTTTTATATATCTTAGATATATAAAGTGCTTTGCTTTTTATATATCTTTGCATACTTTCAAATTAGCTTTTAATGAAGATAAAATGTTGCAGTATCTTTCTCTTTCAGAACCTTCGGAATTAAGCATACAATCAACAAAAAAAGCAATTGCATCTTCTTTTTTATCCCATATTCTTTCCTTGCCATAACAAATTGTTTTAACTACATCAAGGACCTTGCATTCGTCTTCACCATAAATTACATTAAGGCTTGAACCATTATCCCAAGCAACCATAATCGAACCAATGTCATCAACACCTAGTACTGTACCTTTTGTTCCAATTGGTGGTGCTTGTTTGTCGTCCATCTTGATAAGTTCAACTCTACTACCAACAGGAAACTCTTTTTTTAAGCTTTCAATATCAATCATAGTTCTTGTCCATCCTTTCCTATCAGTTTAATATTTTGGATAGTTCCATTTTTAAATAAGCTAAGTGCGTATTTGCAAGCCTCTTCTTCGCTCCAGTGTAATGATTCAATGTAGTAATTAACAAGGAAGTCGATGCCGCTCTTTCTTGTATTGGTCTTATCGCACATTTCATATAATTTCTTTCTAAATTCGTTCATTTTTAATACCTCCTTAAGGTAGTATATATATCACTCTAAAGGAGTTTTATATCAAGTCATTAGCAAAGGAATTATCGGACTTTTTCTCAACTTCTTTAACCACGTCAAGATAGTTGATTTTCTCACCATTTCTAATGCAGTAAACTCCTTCAGGATTACCGCCATTATCAACATATCGTCTTAGAATTACCGATGCATATTTCTCATCGAGCTCCATCGTGTAGCAAATACGATTAGAGAGTTCACAAGCAATTAGAGTTGATCCAGAACCGCCAAAGACATCAATTACAATTGCATTTTCCTGAGAGCTGTTTTGCAAAGGGTAAGAAAGCAAATCAAGAGGTTTACTTGTTGGGTGATTTTCATTCCTCTTAGGTTTTTTAAAATTCCAAATGGTAGTTTGTTTTCTGTCTGAGAACCATCTATGCTTTCCGTTCTGTAAGAAACCATAAAGTACAGGTTCATGCTGCCACTGATAATCAGATCTACCTAATACAAGTGAATCTTTTACCCATATACAACATCCTGCTAAATGGAAACCTGCATCAATAAATGCCTTCCTAAAGTTAAGTCCTTCGGTATCTGCATGGAAGACATATCCTGCTGCACCACTTTCACAATGAGCAACCATGTTATTAAAAGCATCAAGTAAGAACTGATAAAATTCCTCATTTTTAATTGAATCGTTTTTGATGGTTAGCCCACTTGAAGATTTAAAAGACACACCATAAGGAGGATCTGTAAGCACCAAATTTGCCTTCTTCCCATCCATAAGCTTATTGACGTCTTCTGCATCGGTTGCATCCCCACAATAAAGAACGTGCCTTCCGACTATCCATCTATCGCCTTTTTCAACGAATGATGCTTTTTCCAAAGCGGCTGACAAATCGTAATCGTCATCTTCAATGTCCGCTTTATCTTCCTTGAACAAGTCTGCGAGTTCATCCTCATCAAATCCTGTAAGGGACAAATCAAAAGACTCCCCTTCGAGAGCCTCCAATTCTACCTTTAATATTTCTTCATCCCAGCCAGCATCGAGTGCCATTCGGTTATCTGCAATGATGTACGCTTTTTTCTGTGCTTCGGTCAAATAGTCAACAAGGACGCAAGGGACTTCCTTTATCCCTTCTGCTTTTGCTGCTTGAACTCGACCATGTCCTGCAATGATATTATAATTTTTATCAATAATCACAGGATTAATAAAACCAAATTCACGAAGGCTTGAACGTAGTTTCGTAATCTGAGCTTCGCTATGCGTCCTTGCGTTATTTATATATGGTATAAGCCTGTCAATGCTAACAAGCGTCATTTCTTTGGTTGTTTTCATTTTTACCTCCTCATAAAAAAACAAAAATTACCGAGAGTTTGCGCCGACACGCCTTTTGGCGAGTTTTACTGTCACTGCGGGGTTTCCCCTGCAGAGTTGATTCCGTCACTCGGTAATTTCTTTATTTGAATAGTATCTTTCCTGTTTCCAAGGAATATTTCTTCCACACTGTCACTATATTTGAAAAATAGGCATCTATCTCGTTTGTTCCAGCGAAAATCGGCCTTCTTATTCGGATGTATAGCGGCGATAGGGTCGAATTCCCCCAGTCATTCGTCCTGTACAATCTCTGCGATATTCCGCTCAGCGATTCGATGACGTTTACGTATAGGAATCTCGAGCCTATATCCTGCTCGGTGACCTTAACACTCCACTGGCATCTCAATCGGTACTTTCGCTTGTTCCTTTTCCTATATGTGACAAGTTGCTTTACGCAGATCTGCAAAGAATCCCCAACCTGCAATGATCCATCGATGATCTCGACGCAGAACTTCAGTGGGTTGCTCGGGCCTATGATCATCGTGTTGTTGGTGTCCAGAACATTGGCGAGCCTTATGATTGGCATTGACAGCTTCCTTCCTCCGATTGTCGCAAGCCTATCCTCGAGGCCCTTTATAGAATTGATTGGAAGCTTTACGTCCTCGATCCTGTTATTAGTTTTCCTTTTCGGTGTATAACAAGACATAAAATCACCTATTCATTAAGCATAAAGAACAAGCCACCTACTGCTAAATTAGCACTTGGCTCGGTTTGTCCCTTTGCTCCCCATTCAACAATCTGGCTGCCTGCCGTGACTCTTCCTTTTGTGTCAACTGCAACTGCCGAATAGGTACCTGCAGTAACTCCTGAATTAGCAAGTGTCAAAGCAATTATTTTATCTACACTTCCATCAAAATCTGTACTTCCTGTTGCATCACCTGAGATTGAGATTTTCCTTGCCGTTGCAAGTTTGGTTGCTTTACTAGCTGCCTTAGTTCCATTTTCAAGATTAGTGACTCTTGTTCCTACGCTTGAGATATTAGACTCGTTGGTGTTTGCCTTTCCTTCTACGGCTGTGACTCTTGCAGCTAGTGCCTTACCTTTATCACCTGCATAAGCCGTTGATGACGTCTCTCCAAGGGCAAGCGAAGAACTGATTTCAACATATGACGTTCCTGACCATCTATAAGTTAGGTTAGTATCCTTTGTCACATAGATTTTGCCTGTCTCACCTGTTGCAGGGAACGCAGACATTTTATCGTATTCCAAAACATCATCAACATAAGAAGGCAATTGACCTGAAGGTACTTTACCATCTGCTCCTAATGTAGCTACGCCATTGGCAACACCCATTTCAGTTCTTTTTACTTGTGCATGATTTGTAACATTACCAAGTCCAATGTTTGTTGGTGTAATATTTACATTACCTTTTCGATAATCTATCTCACCATTACCTTTTACTCCAGTAACACCACCGTTATCAGCGATGTCTTTTATTTTTACAAGCGCATCTTGAACGTTTTTTGCATCTAAACCATCTATCGTATTAATTTCTACAATGTCGGCGGATGATGCAATAAGTTGTTTTTCAAGACCATTTGTCGTTTTTACATATTGTGTTCTTTTTTGCGACATTTTTTATTACTCCTTTCTAAGCATTACAATATCCTCATTGCTTAATTTATGAATTTTTGTGTCCGATAGCTCATCCACGAACACTGTTTTTGTGTTAAGTTCTTTTAACTGTTCAAGTGTTGCATATGATGGTGTATCTCCTACTTGGACATAAATCTTCGCATTTTCTCTTGTATTTACAGTTGAAATATCTTCTTCTTTGACTTGCGGAAGAATAGATAGTGCCTTTGGAATTTTGGTATCAAGAGCTATCTCAAATTCTTTCATTTTACCGAGATGCCAAAGATGAGTAATCTCTATTGTTGGTGTACATCCTTCGCCTGTTGGATCTATTTTCTTAGGAGGAATTGAGATATCTATTCTTTGCTTCGAAACATTGGAAACGTCTATATTATCAGCCATAAAAGTCACCTACACTTTTTCGAAGGATTATCCTTCCTGTATCGCTAATCTTGTACCTTGTTTCATCTTTTAGAACCTGATTGAAATCATACTCAGCACCTTCTACAAGTTTTAAACTTTCAGATGGTGTAATGATTACTTCATAAAAGCCTGATTCAGTAAAAGTTTTCTCAATGATTGGCTTTGAGTTTTTAGGTGAAGGATTCTTGATTGTGAAAACAATTTCTTTGATATCAGTAAAATCAACATCAGTTAAGTTCACATGTAAAATCGTATGTACTCCTACATCTATCCTTAGTGCATTCATATTTAAGTACTCCCATTAGACCAAGCCCCATTCGGCAAATTTCTCAAAGCCGCCTAAATCGAATATGAATTCTCTTGCGATTTTTACAATTTCTTCATATGGTCTATTGTCGATAAATTCATCACCAATTGCACAACAAAGTTCAACTGCCGTTCCTGTTGCTTGTGCTTTAAGGAAAGCATAAACATTTACACTGACATCGGCTTTGGACAAGTCCTTACCATGGAGTCCGCCACCTGTAATAGAATCTGCCATGTCGCTACCAAGCTTCCTGTTTGTTGCACCTGTATCAACATTGGTTCCTCCCGTCCAATAACCTAAAGGATTAATCTCTGCATTCGGATACTCTTTCTTTAAATCTTCGTTTGTAGCATTACTTTGACAAATGATTAATCTACCATCATTTAAGATGTATTTTCCATCACACTTATATTTGCTATAGATTTCTTGAGATATTTTCGATAGTTTCTTCTGCTCTTTAGTTAATGGGACACCTTTGAAAATTCCGTTATCACCACATCTAATTTGTCCTTCTTGATTATTAGCTAAATGTTTATCTTGAGGAACTTCAACATAATCGACATCTACATTGCCTGCAATTCTTTTAACCGCTAGCTTAATATCATTTTTATCAATATACACAGAACTCTCTGCAATAATATGACACTTACCATGACCTATTAGTACCTCAACTGCAATTCTAGGATTATCATCTTGTTTATATGCAAGGTCGACTATTGCACCTGCAATTCTATCTGCCACCTTATCAGGGTGACTTGGATTTACTTTTTCAAACATATTACATTATCTCCTTTAGTTTTTTAAATATTTCAGTAAGGCAGTTAACCACAATTGAGTTTCCTGCCATTTTATAAGCTTGAGTATCAGAAATCTTAAGCTCTTTTATCTTTCTATAATCTTCATCGTCAAATCCCATGAGCCTAAAGCACTCGAGCGGCGTTAACCTTCTTATTGCTACATCATTAGTAAGAACTTTAATGTGTCCACGTGTATTTAATGCACCAGATATTTTGTCTTCTTTGTACGCTCTACATTCGATATCAAACCATCCTTTTTGTTTCCATTGGATGTAGTTTTCTGAATCTTTAGTTACGACAACTGCGATATCATTTACGCTTGTTTTTAATGTTGGTATTTTATCCTTTTGAACTACGCCTCGCTTGAATGTGCATCTATTTGTATAAATTCCATCACCTACATTGGCTATCGCATATCCATCTTTAGTGGCTTGGGGAACTATCACTTTTCCATCTAACGAAATAACAGGTTCAACTATAAAGTTGTCACAAGGTCTTGTGCCTGCTCTTGTAGTAATTGTCCTAGCAACTTCATCTTTAAATATTAACTTTGGTTGAAATTGAAGCCCTCTAAAAATCCCATTGCGATTCTTCATATCAGTAAAACAATTAATCAACTTAGCTGAAAGATAATATTTTTCATCAACATCATTTTCCAAATAGTCACCTATTTTTGTATCTAAATTGATCTCATTCGGAAACTGATACAATGCGTTGTCATCTTTAATTGAAATCATAAATACACGTTCTCTATTTTGTGGGATACCATAGTCTTTAGCATTTAATACTTTATAAAAATTCTTATATCCTAAGCTTTCAAGATATTTACACCACTCATCAAACAAAGGCTTAAACTTTTTGCTTATAAGATTTTTAACATTCTCCATCAATAAGTATTTAGGCAGTGTCCCATCATCAATTGATATGGAAAGTAGTCTTTGAACTTCCCATAAAAGTGATGAGTGAGTCCCACTGTATTTTTCAAACCCATTCATCCTGCCTGCTAATGAAATATCAGTGCAAGGAAACGAATAAGTCCATAGATCGGCTTTTGGCATTTTCTCTATTTTAGTAATATCACCAAGATTAAGTGTTTCACCATGAATTGAATTGTAAGATTGAATAGCATACTTATCGATTTCTGATATAGCAATCACTTCATGTTCTATGTCTGCTTTTTGTAGTGCTTTTCGTTGAGCACCAATACCTGCAAATAATTCAATTACTTTTAACATTGCTACCTCCAATAAAAAAAGGCCGCCTTTAGGTGACCTATCTTCTTCTAGTTTGTAATAATCTTTCCATCAAATCATCTTGAGGATTAGCTCCACCGATATCAGTAGAACAGTTATCCTTTACGGCTTGATAGATTTGAAACCATATCTGATTTACTTGTTTCATATAATTTTGGCTCATTGCCACATAAGGGCTTTGCATTGCATTACCAGTTGTAGGATGCTTTGCTAGAAATCCAAATTCGCTAATAGCTTCTTCACATTGAACCCAACGAGAAACGCTCATTGCATATTGTTCTAAAAGTTGTGTAGATACTAGTTTTTCACATCTTCGTTTCTTGAGCCAAAGATATGTACTTTTATAGACTTCCTCAGCACACATATCTTTACCATTCTTTTGTTTTGCTTTTAGAAAGTCCTTTATCGGTGGCATATCGACGCCCTCGATACTCACTGGTTCAGGCAATACGACTGCACCATTGTCCAATTCCGCTTTGCCTTCGAGTAGCTTATCTGCCAAGGCTTTCTTCTTTGGTCCCGAATTGGCTCTTGGACCGCCACGCATTGTTCCATCTTTAGCCATTTGCTCACCTCCATTTTGGTATAAAAAAAGACCACCATAAGGTAGTCCGAGTAAAATAAAAGCCCACCGAAGTGAGCTAATAATTATAGTCCTAATTTCAATTTCAAAATGTACGCTGCTCTTTCACAAGAAAATTGTTGCATCCCGAAATTGGCTTTTTTTGTTAATCCGCTGTATCCTGTTAGCTGTGGCGTAAATTGATCTGAAGTCAAATCGATGTCTACTCCGTTAATTCTATTAAAACAATGACCTTTTTTTACAGCACCACCATTTGGATTAGGATAATTTATAATTTCTCCACCAAAATACTCTTTAACTAACAGTGCAGTTGAATTACATTGTCCTGAACATTTTAATGCAGGATCCCATTGAACTTTTAAATAAACAGTCATTTCGTTCCAGCCAATACTATTTAATAAATCATAAAGTTCGCCAATCGTAGAAAACTTATTATTAGGTTTAATACATGGTATTGTTGCTGTTGGATTAGAAATATAATAAGCCATAAATCTTTCCTCCGTCATTAATCATTAGTTGGATGTATTATATCATAAAATCCTTGATTTTACTATCGATTAACAGCCTATTACCCCGTTTGAACTCGAATTTTTACGCACGAAACCCCAGGCTCGGTTTTGAACTTTTTAGTTGGTGGGATTCAAACCCCCTTACCCCTATTTCCTATCACCAATTTCGTAATGAATCTTCGTATGACAGCTTTGACAAAGCGACATCAGGTTCGAGAACTGGTTAGTTCCGCCACGAGAAAGAGGTATGATGTGATGAACCTCTTCAACAGGTGTGATTCTTCCTTCTTTCAAACAACGCTCGCACAATGGATGCTGCTTAACATAAAGTGCACGGATTCTTCGCCAATTGTTCCCATACTTCTTATCGTGGTTGGGAGCTCGATTATATTTGTCGTATTGCTTATGCCTTAATGCTTGATGATCCTCACAATAAGTCTCATGCGTAAGATTCGGACAACCTGGATAGGCACATGGTTTCTTTGGTTTGCTTGGCATAATCACTACCTCCTTCTGCCCATGAAAAAAGGCCAATAGATGTTGCACTATTGACCTAGTTTTCTATAGCTTTCGCCTATTATAATTATACCACACTTCCTTATGTTCTCAACGGTTCACATCGGTTCATAGTGGTTCAACATTTTAAAATAAAAGAGGACCGAAGTCCTCCGATAAGGTGATTACTTATGTCATTTCTGCCATAGGTGCTCACATAGCTTGCCAATTAATCAACTAGCTACGGAGCAACCTATAACATCTGTAATCTTAAGTAATATGTTTCTTAAAATTTCCATATGTGTTGCTCCTTTCTTATCTTTCTCGGTGACTTTTCTGCCCTAGCCATTAAAAACAACTAGAACAATGAAATAATTTCTGTATTTTAAATTGAAACAGATTCGTAAATTTTCAATCATCACCGGTTGTTATATTATACAATAAAATATTCAATTTATTAACTCTAATGCATCTTTATGCCATCTTTTTATTGTTGATCTTGACAAATACATACGTGAACCAATTTCATCCCACGTGAGCCAATCTATGTATCGATATGTTAGTATTCTTTCAAAGTCATCATTTTTTAAATTTGCTATGGATTCTTCAATTTCTAGTTTTGTTTTTGCAGCTTTCACTTCAAGTTCTTTCAGTTCTGTTTCGGCTTCAATTTTTTTGTAAATCCATTTAACGAAAGGTGCATCATTATTTTGATTAGGATTAGAACCTATCTTTTCGCCATAGGAAGGGCCTGGAATAGCTAAGCTTCTTTCTTCACAAAAAGCAATGTATTCTCTTTTCTTTTGAATTTTAATTTCAAGATTATGATAACCGCTTAAAAACTCAATTCTATCCATATTTGCTTACCTCCCTTTCAAACTAACTTTTACTGCATTTATTAATGCACCTTGAACGCAGTCTTTTCTTTCTAATGCTTTAAGGATTTCTTCATCAATTGTTCCTTTAGTGATAATATGCTCTATAACAACAGTGCTTGCTTTTTGACCTTGCCTATAAAGTCTTGCATTTGTTTGCTCGTAAAGTTCCAAACTCCAAGTAAGACCAAACCAAATAAGTGTTGAGCCTCCACTTTGAAGATTAAGTCCATGTCCTGCAGATGCAGGATGAATCAAGCCGACTTGAACTTTGCCTTTATTCCATTTTCTGATTGTGGATTCGGTTTTAATTTCTTCAAATGGAATATTTAATTCTTTTAGTCTTTTGCTAATTCGCTCTAAATCATGTTTAAACCAATAAGCAACAAGGACTGGCTTTCCATATGCTTGCTCTATTAGATCTTCTAAAGCATCAAGTTTGCGATTATGTATATTAAGTGAAATATGATCTTCTGTATAAATTGCACCATTCGCCATTTGAGATAGTTTATTTGACAAAACTCCTGCACTACTTGCACTTATATCGTCGTCATCTAAACTCAATACTAAATCGTTTTGTAAAGCTTTATATTTGGTTAATTCTTCTTCAGACATTTCAACCTTTACTTCATTTTTAATTAAATCAGGCATTTGCAAGTAATCATTTGACGTCATTGAAATAGTAATGTCAGAAATTTTATCGTAGATGGTTTCTTCTGCAAAAGGCAATGGCTTATACGAATAGATAATTGTTCCATTCCGCCTATCAGGTGCAAAGTAGTTATTTCGATAATGAGTTATAAACCTTCCTAGTCTTTTTCCATAATCAAGCAACTTATATTCACTCCAAAGATCCATAAGTCCATTTGATGCAGGAGTTCCTGTAAGTCCAACAATTCTTTTAGCTAGTGGTCTAACCTTCATAAGACTTTGAAACCTTTTTGATTTGCCATTTTTAAAAGATGAAAGTTCATCAACTACAATCATATCGAATTTAAAAGTGCATCCACTTTCTTCAACTAACCACTGAACATTTTCACGATTAATTATGTAAATATCCGCTTTTGTTTTGAGTGCAGAAATTCTTTCAAGTTCAGTTCCAACAATAATTGAATATTTTAGTAGCTTTAAATGTTCCCACTTTTCTATTTCATCTTTCCATGTCGTTTTTGCAACCCTTAAAGGTGCGATTATTAAAACCTTGTTTACATCAAAGGAATCAAATAATAAATCATTAATTGCAGTCAATGTTATTATCGTTTTGCCTAACCCCATTGAAAGCAAAATTGCAGATTCGTTGTGGCTTTCTATAAACTCAGTTGCATAAATTTGATAATTATGTGGATTGTATTTCATCAATGATTCCTCCTATGTCTTTTTCATTATCTAAAACATAAACTTTAAAGCCTAACGTCCTTAACTGCCTATGTCTTAAAAGTTGTAGTTTTCTTGGCTTTTGATTTGGAGCTTTTACCTCAACAAATGCAATTTTGCCAAGTGCAAGTAATATAATTCTATCTGGTACTCCATCAAATCCAGGTGATACAAGTTTCAATGCAAGCCCACCACGAGCTTTTACTGCTTTTATTAACTTTTTTTCTATTGCTTTTTCTTCCGTAAAATAGCCTAACTACAAGGTCTATCAACCTCGTATATAAAACTTTTCTATATACTAAATTTTTTGGTCTTATATAAAAGTTAGTATAGAGACATTGTTAGACCTTGTAATTTAGTGATTTTTAGTTCAAAAAGTCCTCAAAATCGTTAAAGGCATCTTCTTTAATTTTCAAACCTTTAAAGTATCTCTTACGATTTTTCTCGAATCTTGTAAATCCGTTCTTCTCTAAAGCATTATAAAAGTCAGTAGTACTTCTTGTGTATTCGCTCATATCGGTACAATAGCGTTTGTAGTTTGAGTATAAAGCGTTTGAACTTTCAGTGAATTTATCACCTACTTCACAACAATCCTCTAAGAAATGATGGAACCAGTCATTTTGTTCACGATAAGTGCCTATTGCATTAGTTACACATTTTGGCGTTTCTATATGAAAGCCATTATTAATTACTTTTCTTGCACCTTCGATTACCCAACTTAAGATGTATTCACCTGCATTTTCACATAAGTAATCAGCATAATTTTTAATATCACCACTGCCTGTTAACTTGTTATTAAAAGGAATTACAATTAGTCTTCGCCAAATCCCATCATCATTTCCACTTACTCTAGGTAAATGGTTAGTGTATAAAACAAGCGTATGACATGGCGTAAAATAGAATGGATCTTTATATTTCTTTTCGGCATTAACCTCATCTGTGGAACATAGTTGCTTAACAATTGAGTCGTTTAATCTCGCACCCTCTTGTGATTCACTAGCAATAAGTAATCTGCGACCATTTATTTCTGCCATTTCAGGTTTAATGTTACGTTTGCATCCAACTGTTAAAGTATCAGCAGATATTTTTCCACTATAATTTCCAAGAACCCTGAATATAGAATTCCAAAACGTTGATTTACCATTACCACCATCGCCATATGCAACTATTAAAGCTTCAACATATACTTTTCCAATAACTGCAAGGCCACAAATTTGTTGAACATAATCAATAAGTTCGATATCTTTTGCAAATATTTTATTTAAGCAATCAAGCCATAAATCCTTACCCTTATCACTGGGTGAGACTGAGGTACATTTTGTTATGTAATCGTGTGGATCATGTTCCCTTAAACTAGACACACCTTTTCTTAAATCCAATGTACCACTTGGCGTATTAAGCAAAAATTCATTGCCGTTAAGTTCTTTAGGATCTATTTCAATCATTGGTTTAACTTCTTTAAGAACAGCAGTAATATACTTTGAGTCTCTACGTTTCAATACAAATTGATAATACGTCAAAGCATCCCTATATTTTTTTAGTGCAGCAAGTTGCTCTTGAGATAATTGCTCTTCGAGTTTTTTACCTGCTTTAAGTGCGACTTCAATTTGAGTACCTAACTTTTCAAACTCTTCTTTTGCTTTTAACATATAACTTATTGCCTCGGCAAGTTGACGTCTCGTAAGTTCTTGTGCTACTCGTTGTCCTCCTTCTTCGGATTCTTTCCAATAACAACTGTTAAACCATAAGAAATGTGTTGCGGGACTGTATCTTAATTCATTTGAAAAATAATTAGTAAGTATAACAGCTTGTCCTACATCGGTATAATCTGATGGCTTATAAGAATTTAAGTCATTGTATTTTGATGGTTGAATATAACTAGGATTTGAAGATATCTTTTTGTAGAATTTTTTAGCACTAGACCATATAAACTTAAGCTCACTATCTTCAAGTGGAGGAACGCATTTACTAGCCTCATCTAGAAAAGCGGAATATGCATCTTCTGTATCACCATATCGTTTAAGAATTCTTGATGCAAAACGAGACATAGTATTATTTCTCGAACCTTGTTTTATTGATTTTATATCTTTATCAAACTCTTCTTCCTCTTCATCTAGAAAGTCAGTAAGGTTAATATCACCTTTTACATACATTACATTTGCATCTTCAGTTCCAAAGAAAAACCTAGCAGAATCCATAGCGTTCTTATCAAAGTAAGGAAATAAAGAAGATACTCTTTTCTTTAAATTTGCGTATTCAACCGCATCGGTTATTTGCCTAATAGGAAATAAACAATGAAACTTAGGTCTTGCCGTTTTTCCGCCTTTGTCCTTCATATGATTTCTACTATAATGAATACCTATTTCAACACCAGGAAAAGCTGCAATAACATCGCTTGGCATAATCCAATCATTAGGTTCATCTGAATGATCATTATCACAATCAAAAGGCAAGCAATCAGAATATAAAAAATTATCATTATTGCGATAATTGTTTTTATAAGCAACACAAACATAATCTTTTGAAACTGCCATTTTAAGTGATTCATTATCTTTAATTTCAATTTTATTTGGATATAAGCAATTAGCTGCTACACCCACAACATTTGAGTTATAAATATTAAACATTAGTTTTCCTCCTAATCCTTTTTATAAAAATTGCATTCATAACCATCTGCGTTAAGTATCAAATCTTGACACCATTCAGGACTTTTCGACATCAAACTCGATATATGTTCTACGGTTTCATCCATTGGTGCTTCAATAATTAATTCATCATGCACGTGTGCAACAATGCGATAATCTTTTAAGGTTTTCATTGCATAACACAAGATATCCCTTGCAGTTGCTTGAACAATATTCTCAACAAGCTTTGGTCCATATGTTTCAATACGCTCCCATTTTTTAGTAGCACCAATGCCTTCATAAGTAATACTTTCACTACCATATTTGTTCGTTTCGATTCTTGGCTTTACATAAGCTAACTTCCTACCACTTGGCAATGTAATAAAAAGCATTCCGCTCTTGTATTCAAAAATAAGTCCATGTGTAGTGGTAACAGTCTTTTGTTCAATTGCCTTTTTGCTAGCTCTATCTACCGCCCACCAAAACTCAACGATATGTGGTGATGCTTTTCGCCAAGCAGTAACAATTGACTGAAGTTCACTTTCTTTAATTCCCATATCTAAAGCACCCATGGCGGTTAATGCACCAACACCTCCGCCGTATCCACAGGCAAGTTCTGCCACTTTACCCTTTTGTCTTAAGTGCCCGTTTATTCCATGTTTAACAACCTGAACACCGAACATTGCACTAGCACTTTGGCAATAGATATCCGCACCATTTTTAAAGGCATCAATTCGCCACTGCTCTTTAGAAAACCAAGCAATAACTCTAGCTTCAATAGCAGAAAAGTCAGATACTATAAATTTGTATCCTTGTTTTGGTATAAAAGCTGTTCTTATAAGTTCTGATAATGTTGATGGGATATCTTCATAAAGCATTTTTAATGCATCTATGTTTCTTTGCTTTACAAGTTCTCTTGCCTTATCAAGATCAGGTAAATGGTTTTGAGGAAGGTTCTGCAACTGTATAAGCCTTCCACTAAATCTTCCACTCCTATTTGCTCCGTAAAATTGAAACATTCCATGAGCACGATTATCATTACATCTTGCATTTTTCATAGCGATATACTTTTTAACTGATGATTTTGATAGTTGTTGTCTTAATGATAAAACCTCTACGATTTCACCACTTTTTACAATTCCCTTAAGTTTTGCTACATTCTTCTTCCCTAAGTCATCAACATCGATACCAAGTTTTAAAAACCAAGTTTTAAGTTGCATTACTGAGTTCGGATTATCAAGTTCAGTTAAACTTTGCATAGCTTTAAGAAGGTCATCTCGTATTTCTTCATCAATGGAAATGGCATTATTTACAAGTGTCATATCAAGGTTGATTCCTCTATCATTTATTACTTGATCTAGGTGATATTCATCCCATACAAAATCAGGGACTGGATATTTAATAAGCCTGTTATGGATTTCTATTTCAGCCTCAACATCTCGCTTGTTATATGTTTTAAATACACTCCATTTTGAAGTAGCATGGCAAGGCAGATTTCTAGTTCTGCCACTATTATTTTTAGTCGGACTGCAAGGTGTACAAAAGAATCTTATAAGTTCTTTACCTTCGTCCATTTTTTGATCTTTCAGTTTAAGCACTTTACCGACATCTTTTAGTGATAGTGGTAAACCTAAATAGGCACTCCACACCATATGACATCTCCAAGAATTGGGATTAAGATAAGTTCCATTAGGTATATTTAAATATCTTGATAAACACACTCTTTCAAACATTGCATTAAAACTATATTTAGTAACTGAGTCATTTGTTATAGCATCAAGAATAGCAGGTGGAATAAGCTCCCCACCCGCTAAATCTACAACCTTAACATCTGTACCATCTACTGAATATCCTAAGAGCAATATTTCAAAATCACTCGACTCTGCATATTTGTAAACGCCACACTTGCTTAAATCTATACTTGAAAATGTTTCGATATCGATAAAAAGTTTATTAATCAAGGAAGTCTTCATCATCACTTGTACCGAAATCACTCTCGGCTGATGCCTTACTACCTAAAGGCTCACCATCTGCCAATTTTTGAAGGTTATTAAGTGAACATGCAATGCCTTTATTTCCATTGGAATTAAACGCATAAAATGTAATACTAGCTCTACCAATAACTCCTGAGTACATTTCGCTTCTTTCTAAAATTGGATTACAATTTCCATCTACAATACCGGGAGCTTGAGTTGAATTTGCATTAACAAAATAGCAACCCTTATAAGCCTCATCATCAGGTCTTTCTGTGTCACCATCACGAAGAGGTGTTTTAAGTACAGAAAGTGCAGGTACTGACTTACCATTTCCTTTAAGCTTTGATTCGCCTTCTTTATATGCGTATTCAATTGCTTTTTTAATTTTATCAATTGTTCTAATATCACTTTTTTTGATAATAAGAGATACTGAATATTTAGGAGTAGCATTTTCAGTCAATGCTTTAGGCTCCCAACAATTTAAATAACTAAAAACCGTATTTGGTCCTGTGATTACTTTACTTTGATTTTGAATTTTATTTGACATTTTATTAATCCTCCATTTTGTCTATATTTTTAAAATCATCCTGTGCAGATGTAATTTCTATTTCTGCACGCTTATCTGATCGTTCTACAAGTGTTGGCTTGCCTTCAGGCTTTACAATGAATTTACCAATTAACTCTTCAAACTTTTGTTTTCCTAGCCTCTTTTGCAATTCAGTAATTGTTACAAGTTTCTTTTCATACGGATCATACCCTGCGGCAATCAAAATATTTGCAACTTCGGTTTCATTCGAATACTTACGATTAGACCTTCCCTCAACCAATTTGTAATTTGTCCATTTCTTGCCATTAAGTGCCTCTTGAAATGCATAATCCTTCACATCATTAGCCCAAGATAAAAGTCCATCAATTTTAGATAAAACCTCTTCAATTTCTTCATCAGTTAATAGAGGTGGTTCTTTAAATTCATCTTTTGCAAGTGCCATATTGCTTTTAGCTCTTTCTCTACAAGTACTACGAGCTTTGCAAAAAGTACACCACTCACCGCAACGATACTCTCCTTCACCTTTATAAGCCATTAAGGCTCTAGGTTTCAAAATATTTTCTGCCCAATCAACTAGTTCTTCCTTTTCCATTTCAAATGTTGAAATATTTGAAAGTCTTGGTTGAAAAATTGTCATATGAATTTTCTTGATATCGTAAAGCGAGTCGAATATTAATAAAGCTCCTAATGCATACATCATCATTTGTGTGTTATTTTCTGCATTTACAGGAATTCCTCTTCCGTGCTTGTAATCAACTATGTAAAGAGTATCATCACTGGCAATTAAGCAGTCGCACGTTCCAAAGCATCCTTCAACATATTCAGTCAAAGATACTTCTTGCTCAACAAGTAAAATCGGATCTTTACATTTCTTTTTTGCTTGCTCATATAGCTCAATGATGTAAGAAACATAAGCATTAGTACATTCTTCAATCTCGGCAGAATAAAATTCATTCTTTTCAGGTTCAGGAATAGTTCTTCCCATTGCCTTATTAAGTTTATATTCCGCAAAAGAATGTGCCAAAGTGCCTTCTTGTGCAAAAACCGATTCTTTATCTTCATAGTTTTCAGTAAGTCTTGCAGAAGGTGTACAACTAAGCCACCTTTTACTTGAACTTGGTCCTAAAAGTGCGTGATTTGAAGGCATTATTTGAGTACCTCCGCATCTTTTAGCAAAGCCGTTAAGTCTTCGGATTTAACTTCGGATAGCTTATTCGCACCATACTTTTTTAGCAATTCTTTAACATCTGCTGTATGACCATTTCTTGAAATATCAGCAAGCACAGGTCTAACATCTTCAATTGTTATTAACTTTTCTTTTTCTTCTAGAGCCGCATCACGTGCAAGTTCTTCTTTTTTGTATTCTTCCCAATCATCACGTTCAGGAATAGTTGCGTTTTCACGAATCCACTCAAGTGCATTGATAACAGTATCGATTGCATCATCTAAATTATTAAATCTTAAAGCCACGTTTGATTTCCTCCTTCTTCAGTTTTTCTTGCTCAACGATAAGTTTTCGAGCTAGGCATTTGGAAAGAGAGCCAATAACAAGTAGAGTCATAATAATGTCATCTGCAGTAATTAGATCTCTTTCAACATCGCCTTTTGGTTTGTTTTTAGTTATTTCCATAACTCATGTCCTTTCTTGAAGAGCTAACTGTCTGTTGCATCTTCATAAGGAGAGAGTTATTAAGAAGGTAGGTGTAAAGTGATTTTAGTAATTTTTTAAAATATCTTTCAAATACTCAATGCATTTGTTTCTTCTAGTAATGACTGTTTGACGTGATTTACCAATTTTTGATGCAACTTCTGCGTCCTTTTTATCTAATAGATATTGACGCATGATGAAGCGGTCAATTGGATCTTCTAAATTATCAATTGCATCATACATCGCCTTAATTCGCTCTTCTTCGATAAGCTTATCAAGTATGGATTGTTGAGGATTTAATGCTAAATATTCTTCTTCATCCATTTCTTCAAATCCACCATATGTAGGTTTATTCCATCCGTTTCTAAACATTGGACATTCTTCACAATTACCACGACAGATTTTTAGTTCGCCACGTTCTGCAGGGATTAGACATCTACTCTTCAACCAATTTTCAGTCTTTTCTTCCCAATAATCCTCACGTAAGAACTTAAACTGTTCTTCATCAACATAAAGTTTTGTCTTGCCAACTAAATAAACATAAGGTCTATCATCGGATGGTTGTTCATAATCCACATCAGGATTAAAAAGCGTGCTGTTTTGTGCTTCTTCAGCTTGAAGTTTTTGATTGTCGTTCTTTGACATATGTGTTCCTTCCGACATCCAAGTGACGAAATGGAACAAGTATCAAGAGCGGCACAAAAAAGCATGGCAAAAGATATGGATGTCTAAAATAGATTTTTTCCATTTCGTTTTGCAGTGCGTTCGTCCGCTAAAATTACTAGACTGCGATATTAAATTGTTTGAGGTATGAAGTAGCGTTGACCTGTAAGTCCTTAATATCTCCGACTAGGCGTTACAGCACCTAAGTACGAGCCCATTATAACAAAAGCGTTATTTCCAACTTTGGGAGTTTTCCCAAACTAAAAATGATGCAAAAATAGCTATTTTCTTTAAAAAAAGCATAAAAAAAAGACCTTATACCTACTAGATATAAATCTAATAAGGCATAAGGCCGTATTTCTATCGACTATTCAGTTATAAAATTTGGGAAACTTCCCAAACAATTTTTATCATTTTTTAAATTATCCAATCTCCATGGTTGGTTTCGGCGCATTTTAAAGACCAAGAATGCACATCTTCGCCATAGCAATAGTTTATAAGAAAATTATAAAACTGATGTTGCTCATTTGATGTATTTAAATCAAAACTCGCACTAGACAATAATTGATGAGCAACTATTGGATGCAATTCAAATGCTGCACAAAATCTCATACAATCTACTAGTGATGGCATTGCAGAACCTTCCAAAATCTTACTAATTTTACCATTATCTACCTTAGAACTTTTTGCAAGTTGATTGATACTGAATCCTCCATCTTCCATTAAAGTATTTAGATTGAATGCAAATGAACCAGATAATTTGTTTTTGAGTTCAATAGCGTCCTTGTTATCTTCGAGTACTCTATCGACATCCGCATCCTGTGCTCTTAAGAATATCCTTTGATTATGCTCGTCGTCCGTTTTTATTTTCTTCGGACTAGCTTTTTTTCTCTTCTCACAATTTTTGCATGATTCGTATGGTAGGTTTTCGTCGCTTTCTTCTATGGCATCAAAAGCCAAGCAACACTCATCTCTATGCATCATTGCATATGCACTTAGATGCTTTTTGCCATCTTCAATATCTATGTACTTAGCATCGTTAATGACAAAATATCCATCGACATAAAGAATTTCTTGATTGGTCAATGTTTGTTTCAATTTTGAATTATGGATTGTTGCATAAAAGGAACTAAGGATGCCACCTACAAAAGTTTGACCGTCCTTGATTTGTATAGTTTTGCTAGCAAAATCGATATCTCGCTCTTGCTTAATTCTTGTTTTCTGAATATCCTCGATTTGCTTTACAAGGCTCGCTACATCGTTGCCATGATTTCGTTTATTCCATGTCTCAATAACATATTTTAAGTCAATAAGGAATGCATGAATAATCTCGTGATCTTCGGCTCCTTTTCTGTAATCAGTCTTAGAGTAACCAATGTACTCAATAATTCCATTAAGACCAAGTTTATTATTCGATTTATTATACGGAAGAATAAAAGCATTTCTAATCTTTTGTATCTCATCTCCCATTTTATTGTTTTTGATGAAATCGCCATAAGTAATTTGTTTTTGAATAGATGTTGTTTCAGGCAAATCCTTAGTATTTGCCGTATAACCAAAACGATAAAATTTTGAATCAAGGACATAAGCGATATTGTCTTTTATCAAAATAGTATCTGGTCTTAAATCGCTACTAGGAAATGGGACCTTATAATCATTTGATTTCATAAACCAGTTTGCACTAGGATTAAATTTGGTTGCATCTCTATTTCCGAAGATTGAATTAATCATTCTTTCAAAGATATAAGCATAAGAATCAACACCGTATACAAGTTCATTACCATTTTGTTCATCACTTAAGCCTTCAATGATGGATAACATATTCGATAATCTTAATTTCTTTTCATCATCAAAAGTTTGACTCAATTCTTTTCTTAAAGTATCGATATAGATATTCTTTAATTCTTTGTAGAATGTTTTAGTTTCAATAAAATTAGAACTGTTGATTCCAAATAACCATCCTAAGATATCTAGGCTTTTCTTAACACAATATTTATGTATTTCAACAATAATGTTATCAAGCTCGTTTTTGACTGATACCACAATGTCGCTATATACAACATTGCCTTTTGATATAATCGGTTGGCCATTTAGAGTCCTTTTCCAATCAACTTTTCCTCTTTGATTTTTCTTTAAGACTTTTTCCCTGTTGACATAAAATCCATTCATCAAGTAGTCTCTAATAATCCATAAATATGATAACAAGGGAATAGCCTCATTATTTGAAAACGATGACTCAACTTTTATCCTTGAATTAGAATGTGTTTTTGCAATTGATATTGTTTGTAATATCGCAAGAACATCTTCTCTTGATTTTTCAATAGATGACTCATCAAAATTATATGTTTCAGGATAATAAAAATCGATTCTATTGTTCTTGATTTTTATACCAATAAAAGAGTCATCTACTTTATTAGTAACTTTATGATAATTTATTTCAATGTCAACAATATCTTTTTTACTTGTTGAAGATGCCATCTACGAATACCTCTAATCCTTTTTCCTTGTATTCTTTTACAAGTTCATCTAGAGATTTGATTCCATCAGCAAACCATTTATTTCTATCAAATTTAGCAACATCAGACCATAAGTATTCAAGTACTTTGTAAGCAAAAGCGTTGACTGCCTCAGGATCGGATGCATCTACCTTTTCTTTTCTCATTCCATTCTCATCAACGAAATATACTCCTAATTGCTTATCCTCACTATTAAGTCCACTTGAGCATTCTAAAATATATTCGTTTATATCATTGACTAATTCTTCCCATGTAATATCGGCGCCTGGAATATACTTATCTTTGAATTTGTGGTCTTTTGCAAACTCATTAATAAGCTTTTTGAATTTCCATCTTCTCTTGAAGGCAGTATCCAATGTGAATACATTTTGGTCAGACGTATTCATTGTTGCGTAAATTGAAAGATTACCTGGTAGTCTAATTTCTTTAAATGTATAAACACCCTCAAACTTCTCCTTTAAATAATTGATGATGTTAACATTAGTGATTCCATATTCACTAACTCCTTCTTTTCTATCCAAAAGTTGGAAGATATCACCAAAAATGCTAGCTGCACTACCTCTATTTAATTCTTCAATAACTAAGGCAATTCTCTCGTTTGGTTTTCTAATTGCTTGTTCCAATGCAAGAGTAAAAGGACCAGGATTAAATTTGTAAGTAACCTTATCCCCCTTCAACAACCGGTAAAATTTGACCTACAAAGTCAGTGTTTGTGTAATCTTGATAAAAAGTTGTCCTAATGTAGTTTTCTTTTGAATAGCCATCTAATAGTGTATGTTCAACATAGTATGATTTCCCACAACCTGGTGTTCCATAAACAATAAGGTTTTGACCATCAGTGATAGGTGATTTAGTAAAATTGAAAAGAGGATATGCACCATTCTCGTCCATGTCTTCTTCATCAACATCATCGTATTCATCCTTAACAATTTTATTTCCATTTATGATTTCTTGAATTAAAGGTTTATACGAATCCAATTTAAACACTGATTTTCTAGTTAAAGCACTTTTTGCATATTCTTGTGGTAAATCTTTATATGGTATATCTTTAATCCATTCTACTTTTCTATTATTGACATAATCACCGCTTTGATTTGGAACATTTGTCAAATACTCATAGTTTCCTGTAACTCTACCAATATGTGCTATTCCTCTATCAAAGAAGACAATGTAATCATTTATTTTGATTGTATCCTTAAACATCCAAATTTGACCTACATTAGCACCAGTTGTATTACTTGAGGCTTCAGGCCATTTACTGGAATACAAAATTTTCATGTCGTTTTTGTTAGCAATGGCTGAAATATCCCCTAATGGACTCCATCCAATGCACACGTGTGGATTATTAGGGTCCATAGCTGAATTTTGATATTTAATATGAATGCCATAAACATTAAAATTCATATCACCGTTTTGCTCATCATCAAAAACATTTTTGCTCCACAAAATAGATGATGACATAAGCATTCCATTATTTAAACTATCTATAACTGTATTTGAATTAAATCTAGAATTATTAACAATATCAATATAAGAAAACTTGCTTTCATTATTTTTTAAGAGTGGCGCATACTTAATTCCAAATATACATGCAGCTATTTCTGGACTATTTCCATTATTTATGTTTTGTGCCATTTCATCATTAAAAATATTAACCAATGATTCTAAATCCACCTTTTTACCTTTTTCTTGCATAAGTACATCTCTCCAATCATTAATAAGATTAATAAAAATTTTATATTCATTATTTTCTTTACTAATTTTGATATTGGTAATACCACCTAAGAACGAGTGACGAAAATCATCACCATTTTTTAATGGCAATTCTCCATAATTAATTACATTTTCTTTATATCCGTTTTTATCATTTAAAATGCGAATATATCTATCATCACCATCATAACTCAAAATAACATAAGCATTAGATGGATTTATGTTAGAAAACTTATTGATTAAGTAATCGATTTTATCAAATGGGCCATAAAACATTGAGCTATATTTTTCAACAATAATCTTAATTTTTTTTAAATAAGAAACATATGAATTTAAGTCAAGATAGCATTTTTTCTCTCCAAAAATAAAGCTTTTAATTTCGTTTTTTAATTCAGGCTTATCACCTATAAAAAAACTCGCTTGGCTAGAACCACTCAACCATTTAACAACAAACTCACGTTCACAATCACTTAGTTTTAAAACGCCTTCTAAACTATTCTTAGCATCATTTAATGTAAGCATAATAATTATCCCTCCTCATTGAAAATACCTGTAGATATTATATTTTTCAAAATTTCCATAAGCACATCTACTACTATAGAATTACCTGCTTGTTTATAAGCTTGAGCACGAGATACGACAATTTTATAATCATCAGTAAAACCCATTAAACGATGAGCTTCTCTTTCAGTTAACATTCTAACCGAACCTAAACTTTCCGTACCATCAAAAGATACATAATTATCAACCCCTGCTCTATGTCTATTCCCCATCGTCTTCAACAAAGTCCTTGCTATATCTTTATTGATTTCTACTTTTTGGACAAAAGTTTTAGTTCCACTTTTCATTACATAGTTATAAAGTTTTGGACTTAAAATATATTTCGAATCTACGCTTCCTGGTATATTATCGAATTCAATTTCTCCATAATTATTGTAAGACATACCACCAAAATGGGAGAAATTTTCAGTAAAATCTTTCATTTTAAATAATAATTTCTTTTGCTTAGGTGGAAACACAAAATTATTAAAATACATTTTATAATCATTTCTAAAACCAATTACAAATAATCTTCTTCTAGTTTGTGGTATTCCATAATCAGCTGCATTCAACACATCAAATTTATATGAATATCCTAAAGAATCAAATACTTTTTTTATTATTTCCCAAGTTTTTCCATGATCGTGATTTAAAAGATTTCGCACATTCTCATATATAAATACCTTAGGTTCAATTTCTTTGACCAATCTAGCAAATTCATAAAAAAGTGTCCCCCTAGTATCTTCCAACCCACCTTGAAAGCCCACCGAAGAAAAACTTTGACAGGGGCTACCTCCAACGAACAAGTCTACTTTATCTTTAAAATCTCTTCCGTCTAGAAGCATAACATCTTGATAAAACATTTTTTTTGAAAGATTAGGATAATTGGCCAAATAACTTTGTTCAACATAGTTTTTCTTTTTTGTTAATGACTCATATAGAGCCTCAACAAAATCATGTTTTTTTTCTAATGAATCGAGTTTTAACAATTCTTCTTTTTGCTTTTCAATGTCATATTCGACATCTCTTTCTCCGTTATCACATGCAAAAACTAGCTTATGATTTATATTAAGTCTTTTCAAAGCAAATTCAACTGCTCCAATCCCGCTAAAAATAGTTGCTAATCTAATCTTCATAAATTTTAACCACCTTTATAATTTCATTAAAAATAGCTTCTAAAACATTAACAACTATAGAGTTGCCAGCTTGTCTATAAGCAGGAACGTTAGGAACTACAATCTTATAAGAATCAGGAAATCCCATTAATCTCATGCATTCTCTATAAGATAATTGCCTTATTACACCTATTTGTCCGTTCCAGTTAGAAACATAAGCTCTACTAAGTATTCCATCTTTATTTTCCTTTGTTCTAATTTGTTCTATAGGCTCAAATACAAAATCTCCATTCCAATTAAATTGTTGATTTGCTTTTTGAGTTTGTATGACTGGTTGATTAATTCTTGCACGATTTTTATATTTCGGGTTTGTAACAAATTCAAATCCTTTTTTTCCTAAATAATGCCTAATAGCTACATCTTCTTCTAGAAAGTCTTTCATTTCTTTTTCTAATTTGATTGGTTGTGGAAACTTAAATGAAATTGAATTATCTTTAAAACCAACCACGAATAATCTTTTACGATCTTGTGGTATTCCGTAGTCTCTAGCATTGAGTATTGAATAATATATTTTATATCCCAAAGATTCAAAAACAGTTAATATCACATTCCATGTGTTTCCATGATCATGTTGCATCATTCCTGGAACATTTTCATACACAAAAACCTTAGGTTCGACTTGCTTAATTAAACGAGCATAGTCGTAAAAAAGCGTTCCACGTGTATCTTCCAAACCGGCACGTTTTCCAATAATTGAGAAACTTTGACAGGGGCTACCACCAACTAATAAGTCAACTTTATTTTTATAAATTTCTCCATTTAAAAATCGAATGTCATCATACCAATTATCTTCTTTAATCTTATAATTAGCAAAATAACTAATTTTCACATAATTCGTTTTTTTAGTTAAAGAATATAATTTTTTTACATATGCATTGGCACTTTTATCATCCATCTCATCGATGACTTTTTTTATATCTTCTACATTGTCTTTAATTTCAATCTCACCATTATCACATGCAAAAACTATATTAGTCTTAAATCCAAGTTTTTTTAATGCTTGTTCAGGTGCGCCTATACCACTAAAAACAGTTGCAATATTTATTTTTTTCATTGTCAAATCATTCCTTTATAAAATCTACAATATCTCCAATATTACAATCTAAGGCAATGCATATTTTCATTAATACTTCCATTGTAACAGGCTCATCTTTGCCAAGCTTTGCTATCGAAGCAGAACTAAGTCCTGCAAGATTTTGTAAATCCATTTTTCTCATCTTTTTATCAATTAAGATTTTCCATAATTTATTATAAGAAATTTTCATCGCAAAGCCTCCATTTATATGCTTATTAATTATATCAAATTTTAACTGTTCTGTCAAAGATTTTAATAATGTCTGTGAAAGATTTTATTTACAATTGTAAAGATTTTATAAAAAGGAAAAATATATATCCTAAAAACAGTTATTTTTTTAACAATAATAAGCGTTTTAATATTCGTTACTTTAATTTTAGAACAAAAACTATTTAACTCATTTTCTAGGGGTGTCGGAAGTAATCGTTCTAACACTGATTTTTGCCTAGTAATCGTTCTACTACCTCAGTAATCGTTCTAACACCTATTAAAGCAACGATATAATTTTGATACAAAAGGAACAAGAAACACCACGGGAACGAAAATCCAAAACAATTTTCACTCTAAAAGTGCTAATTTACCCCTAAAAAGCATAAAAAAACAGTCTTGACACCTTTTATTCAAAGTATCAAGACTAATGTACTTTAATGGTAGGGGCGGAGGGACTCGAACCCTCACAGTATCGCTACCAATGGATTTTGAGTCCATCGCGTCTACCGATTCCGCCACGCCCCCATGTACGTGGTATAATTATACCACGTCTCTTTTCAAATTTCAATTACATTTTTTCAACAGATTCAATTCCAAGTAAAGCTAATCCTTCATTAATAATTGTTCTAACTGCATACGCTAAAGCAAAATTAGTATTTCTTACTTTTTCATCTGAAACATTTATTTTTTCTAAAGCATAGAATTTATTAAATGATTGAGCAATTGCAAGTAAATATTTAGCAATTATATTAGGTGAATACTCATTTGCAGCCTTTTCAATTGTTTGCTTAAATGAAGCAATTTGCCTTACAAGCTCAAAATAATGAGACTTAATGAATAATGAAGTATCCATATTATTAACATCAAAATTATTAGTTTCTAAAATAGAATTGATTCTTACTGATGTATATTGTAAATATGGTCCTGTTAAGCCATCAAATCTTACCATTTGATTAATATCAAATTCATAGTCTAAGCCGCGGAAATTCTTTAAATCATTAAATACAACAGCAGCGACTCCTACCTTACGTGCAATTTCATCCTTGTTTTCAAGGTCAGGATTCTTTTCTTCAATTTGCTTATAAGAAGCTTCAATTGCTTGTTCGAGAATATCATAAAGTTTTACGACATTACCCTTTCGTGTTGACATCTTCTTTCCATCTTTAAGAACAAGACCGAAATTAACATGAGTAATAGAATCAGCTAAATCTTCATGTCCCATCTTTGCTAAAACACCTTTAAGTTGAGTAAAGTGAAGTTTTTGCTCTCCACCAACAACATATAATGCTTTATCAAAATTATATTCTTTCTTACGCCAAAAAACAGCTGCTAAATCTCTTGTGATATATAATGTACCACCATCACTACGTTTAATTAAAGCTGGAGGAATAGAATCACCAAGCTCTACAATTTTAGCACCTTGATCTTCTATAAGTAATCCTTTGTCCTCAAGTTCTTTAACAACAGTATCCATTTTATCATTATAGAAAGCCTCACCATTATATGAATCAAAGCTAACGTTTAAAAGCTTATAAATTTGCTCAGATTCCTTAAGTGATTCTTCACGAATCCACTTCCACATATCAACGTACTTTTTCTCGCCAAGTTCAATTTTACGAAAAGCCTCACGTGATTCTTCAGCAAGTTCAGGATGATCTTTTTCTTCATTATTAATTTTTACATATAATTTTCCAAGCTGATTAATAGGATCCTTTTTTATTTCATCTAAATTCCCCCATTTTTCAATTGCTACAATCATCTTTCCAAACTGAGTTCCCCAGTCTCCTAAATAATTAATTGAAACAGTCTTATACCCACAACGATTTAAAATAAGCTTTAATGAATTACCAATCATTGTTGATCTTAAATGTCCTACAGAAAATGATTTAGCAATATTTGGACTTGAATAATCTAAAACAACAGTTTGACCACAACCTATAGTAGATGTACCATATTCTTCTTTTTTTTCAAATACATCTTTAATAATATGATCAGAGATTAAAGCCTTATTTAATACAATATTAATAAATGGACCTGTAGGATTAATATTTTCAATTACATCAAATGACTTAGAAATAACATCTGAGGCTTCTTTAGTTATTTCTGGTACAGGCTTTTTTAAAGTCTTAATCATAGTAAACATTGGAAGAGCAATATCACCCATTGCTGGATTTTTAGGCTCTTCTACAATAATATTGGCATCCACATTATATGTTTCTTTATAATATTTCTCCAGGCATTCTTTTATTTGCTGTTTAATTTCTTCTATCATAAATAAATCCTCCTTAAATAATTAAAAAGAGATAGCTATCTATCTCTATTTAATTAGGTTTAGTTATTTTTAACTGTTAAATCAGTTACATCCTTAGCTGTATATTTTGAAAAACACTTTGTCATAGCCTTCGCAAAATCGGCATTTAAGTTATTTTTATCATCAATAAGTGCTTGTGAATTAAAATCATACTCATCAGCACCAGTATATACGAATAATTGGCAATATGTTTTAATATCATCATAATCAATTGATGATGACGCCTTATCCTTACCAAGTAAAGCTTCCTTATATTCATCTAACTTAGCTTTATCCTTAGAATCAGTTTCATCAGCGTTCATTACAAAATCAGACTTTAAAATATAAATCTTATCAATTCCATAATCTTGAGCCTTTTTATTAATTGATGATATATTAGAAACAGTTGTAGAGTCAGTTGAAGAACCATATAAAATAATAAGTGGCTCATCCTTTGTAGCTTCGCTCTTTTTTGTTTCAAATTTAGATAAGCTAATATACTCAAAAACATGATCATCATCTAATGCAGTACCACTCGCAGCAGTAATTGCATCTGACCATTCAGTCATAAATTTTTCCTTTGATGTTGGGATCAAGCATACAATTGTTAAAATAATTGCGACTGCTAAAATTGATAAAAATATAATTAATTCCTTTGTCCATTTAAAAGGAACATAGTTTCTTCCTCTAGAATTTGATCTTGCCATATTTTTCACCTTTTCAAAAATTAATACTTTTTAAAGTTCTAGTCAATTATAACATTCATTTTTAAATTTATCAATTATTTTTTATTATAATTCCTTAATTTCATCAAAAATGTGAGCGGCTTCTATTGCATTTTGATTTCCAATGGTATAACATGAGCCATTTGTAGCAAATAATTCGAACAATTTTGCATATGATTTAATTTTATCTACAGTTGTATTAATCATTTCTTTTTTTGTCTTTATGCGATCTTCATCCGTAATACCACATATAAAGTTACTATCAGCATTATTAATTAAAACACTATTTGATGCTGGTTGATCATAAGCACCAATTGCACCAATTAAATAACTATTAAATTCTTCTTTGCTTGGATTAAAATCAGTTAAATATTTTACTAAATTATCATATACATCATATGTGTTTTTACAATTTGGATCTCTAAAACTACCAAGAGTAATTTCTTTTGTAACATTAGATACTTGCATAGTACACCCATATGCTCCACCTAAAACTCTAACCTTATTCCACAAATAATCATAACGAACAATATGTGATAATATTTGAAGTGCTCCATCATATTCAAAATTTGATTCGTCTAAATTGAATGTTTTAGCATTATATGAAACCTCTGATGGAATGACTAATGCTCTTTTAATCTTAGAATTTAAGCAAACATCTAATGCTTGAACATTTTCTTTACTTTCAAGTTCAAATAAAGAAACTTCTTTTTTAAGAGCTTTAATTGTTTCATTACTTCCAGAGAATGAAACTAACATATTATTTTTATTAAATACACGCTTGATAACATTTTCTAAATTAGAAATAAAATCACCTACATTAGTTATTGCATGATTTAAAAATTCATAGCGATTCTTTCCAATCAAATTAGAACGAAGCTTAGCACTTTTAACATCAACTGCTTGAGCTTCAATCATTGCAATATACATTCCATTTTGAATAATATTTTCCTTAACATTATTCTTTACTTGATTAAGAATAACAGACACTTTCTTTTCATCATAAATTGTATTTAATATAATCTCATTTATAGCTTTAGAAATATAATCAATATTTTCATCTAAGGCTGATGATTGAAGCTTTAAATATGCATTATAATTTCCATTTTTATTTGAAGAAATTGATATATTAAAATTAATTCCACCTAAATATGTTTTAATAAAATTTTGAAGTTCTGATGCTTTATAATTTTTAGTATCTAAAGCAATTAATAATGATGGGAGAACAGCTGCATAATTGAATTCATCCTCAGTTAATGATTTTAAGTCGAAATATACGTTCAAATAGCCAATGCCATTGGTATTAAATTCATGAATTATATTTGTTACATTTCCTTCTTTTAAAACTTTAGTATTTAACTTATTAACATCCAAATCAATATCACTAACATCTAATGCTGGTAATTTTCTTAGATTTTCTATAGTATCTACACTTGATTGATATTCAATTAAATCACTTGTTTGTTTAACTAAATTTTCTATTTCATCATTTGTCATTGATGCCTTGATATTAGCCATCTTTTCTTTAAAGTGCTTTTCATTTTCTGCTTCTAAGGTTGAAGATGGATTTAAAGTAACAATTACATAGTGATTACTATTAATAAAATACTTTTCAATTAGTTTTTCAAAATAGTCGTCATTAAGGTGTTTCTTAAATTCTTTAAAATATTTATCGGCAATAAGAGCACTATCTAAAGATACATCATAATTAAATGCTTGCATCAAATTTAGAGCAAAAATAACCCCCTTAGGCATTGTTCCCATATCAAGTTCTTTATGTTTAAATTCGGCAAAATTAATTGTCGCAAGTAATGCATTCTTATCCAAGCCATTTTCCACATATTTTTTACATTCCGAAATGAAAGCATCATAAAATAACTTTTTATTCTTTTTATCGGTCTTTTTAATACTAATTTGAAACGAAGGAATAATGCAATCATCATCAATTGCAGCTTCAATATCATCACATAAATTAAGAGCGAGAAGAGCTTTTTTAAGAGGGGAATCATTTGTTGCAAATAACACATCCCTTAAAATTGAAAAAGCAAGGTTGCCTTCAACATCTGAAGACTTAGGAAGAGCAAATGACATTCCTATATAAGAGTTATTTTCTACTTTTTCACTATTACTTATGGCATAATCCTCTTCATAATCAAGATCAATCAAAGGCTTTGGCTCTTCTATTTTAAGTCTTTGACCGCTTGCCTTGTAATAAGATAAATATTCTTTATCAATAAATTCAAGTTGGCTTAAGATATCCATTTTACCATATAATACTAAAAGAGCATTTTCAGGATGATAATGTTTATGATAGAACTCCTTATAGGCTTCATATGTTAGATTAGGAATGTCTTTAGGATTACCACCACTATTAACACCATAGCCAGAATCCTTATACATTCTTTTTAAAATTAACTCACAAAGTTGAGAATCAACACTTGACATAGCGCCCTTCATTTCATTATAAACAACACCCTTAATTGTTAAATCATCATCCTTATTTAGCAATTCATAATGCCAGCCTTCTTGTAAAAAAGGTTTAGGATCTAATACTGAAATAGGTGCAAAAACTGCATCCAAATATGTTTCCATCAAATTATGAAAATCCTTATCATTTTGACTTGCAACTGGATATGCAGTCCAATCATAAGCAGTCATTGCATTTAAAAAAGTAGACATTGAACCTTTTAATAAATTTACAAATGGTTCTTTAAGTGGAAATTTTTTTGATCCACATAAAACCGTATGTTCGATAATATGACACACACCAGTTGAATCATTTGGTAGTGTTTTAAATCCTGCCATAAAGCTTTTATTAGTATCATTGCATTCAATATATGCTAATGTTCCACCACTTTTTTCATGCTTAAATTCTAATAAATTAGCATCCAATTCCGAAATTTTAGTTTTTTTAACAAGTCTAAACCCCGAATATATTTCATTAATTTCCATATAAATTCCTCCGTTTTTATAAATATTATACAACTTATACTATGATTTGAAAATATATATTTATATTTTTTTCGTTTTATTTGTAAATTATGCTTAAAAAATAAAAATGGCCAAAGCCATTTTATTTAACATATCTATTTTGCTCACTATCATAGTGATAGCCACTTTCCTCAAGCAAATCAATTAACTCTTTTGCCTCTTCATAGCCTTCAAGTAAATCATCCTTAGATGAATAAAAATCTCTTAATTTCATATTTATAATCGATAATGCCATATTAACATCCATATAATCACCTTTTAATATAGAATAAACCAATTGTTCGTTTACCCGTTAAATTAAGTAGTAAAGCATTTGGCTCTAATCTAATAATATTAACGTTTAAATGTTTTTTAATTGTCTTTATTATTCTTTTTGCATAAACATCATCATTTGCACATACTAGATAAACAATTGGATAATTGATATCAATTTCTTTTCTCATGTTTTTAAGTTCATTATACAAGGCAGAAGCTGTTAAAAAATATTTAGTATAAGGAATTATATATCCATTGTTTTCTCTTAATACACAACTTTTTCTAAATAAACACTTATAGTCTTTTTTGTTATTTAAATCATACTTATTAATAATAATTCTTGAGGAAATTTTATAGTTTATTTGTTTTATAAAATTACTTATCTCATAAAGAGAAAGCTCATCATGCTTTAAAACCTCACGAATTAAAAAGTCGATTCCACAAGCAATTGTTTGGGTATCAATTAAAATTATTTCTCTTTCTGGATATATTTGATGAAGTTCTTTAACCGCTAGATTAGCTCTTGAATATACATCAAAAACACATGATGACGAATGAAGTAATAACAAATTTCTGCCTTCTTTCAAATGTCTTTCATAAATGTTTTTTAAATCAAGATAATTAGGTTTAGAAATAATAAAATCCTTTTTTGACGAAATAATCTTTTCAATATTGGTATTTGATAAAGGAAATTTGTCATCTAAATTATAATATTTACTATCTATAATAGCCTGAAAAGGGATTATGTCAATTCCGTTATCATTATAAAAGGACATGTCTCCTAAGCAACCACTATCCGTTATAATTTGAAAATCAGTCATGTTTTTTACTTCTAAAGAAATTCTTTCTAGCCTCTTCTTGATATAATTTTTTAGTAATTTTCTTGATTTGTTCTTGACGTTTTTTCTTATATCCAGGCTTTACCTTATCTGATTTTGGAACAAATTTAATGGCTTGCTTAACTTTCTCATTAATCGGTCTTACGCGATTTTTACGGGATTCTCTTTCCTTAGTTTCTACTAACTCCCCATTTTTGATATCTTTATAAACTGGATTAATTCCCCTATTAGCTAAATTATTTAGGTACTCATTATCAAGTTCATCAAAGAAAGAATACACAATTCCTGTATAATTCATTCTTCCAGTTCTACCTGAACGATGAAGGTAGAATTCGAAATCACGAGGAATTTCATAATTAATAATATGAGATACTCCATCAATATCTATACCTCTTGAAGCAAGATCTGATGCAACAATATATTGATATTTTAATGATTCTACTTCTCTTAAAACTTGACGTCTATTACGTTTATCAAGATCACCATGAATTTCAATACAGCTTATCTTATTTTGACGTAAAAATTGTGCAACATGTAAAACATTTTCTTTTTTATTGCAAAATATAATACAAAGATAAGGATTTATAATATTTACCAGTTCTAACAGTCTCTCATCTCTTGACTTATGTTTTAAAGGAATCCAAAAATGTTCAATTTGAAGATTATTATCATTTTTAATATCAATAAGCTTATTATTAGGCATATATTTTTTTATAAATGGCAGCATTGACTCATTAATTGTTGCACTAAAAAACATCATTCTTGCATTTTGTAAAACATCTGTTATTTGATCCATTTCCTCTTCGAAGCCAGATGCAAGGGTCATATCAACTTCATCAATAATATAAAGCTTGGCAGTATGAATATCTAGTGCATTTGTATCAATTGTTAAATCTTTAAGCTTACCAGGAGTTGCGATTACAATTTGAGGCTGACGGAAATTAAGATTTGAAATTTCTCTTTCTCTATCTGTACCACCAGTATATACCTTAATATTAATTTCATTATTAGAAAATGATGCAATATGTTGAGCAACCTTATAAGTTTGCATTGCAAGCTCAGTTGTAGGTGAAACAATTAGTGCCTGTACCTCATTTTTCTTTTCTTCTAAAGAATTAAATACAGGTATTAAAAAAGCGTGTGTTTTACCACTTCCAGTTTTGGATTTTACAATAAAATTTCTTTGCGAAGTTAAATTATTAAAAACCTCTCTTTGAACCTCAGAAAATTGTTTAAAATGAAGGTCGTTTATTGCCTTAACTATATAATCTTTAAAATCGTATCCATCAAATTTCATAAAATCATCTCCTTAAATTTTTAACCAATTAATAATACCATTTTTTTTACTAAGTTGCAATTAAATTATGTTATAATATCCATGGTGATTTAAATGGAAATAAAAAAATTATCACCCCAAGGATATTGTGGGGGAGTAAAGCGTGCCTTAAAGATAATAATTGATGCGCAAAATAATCCTAGCATAAAAAAACCAATCTATATGTTAGGCAACATCATTCATAATAAAAGTGTAATAAAAAAGCTTAATGAGTTAGGAATTAAAAGTGTTGATGGCAAAAAAAACCGTCTTGAGCTTTTAGATGAAATAGAATCCGGAACAGTTGTAATTAGTGCTCATGGAGCTTCTCCTGATGTATTTAAGAAAGCTAAAAAGAAAGGCTTAAACATAATCGACGCTACCTGCCCTAATGTTTATGTAGTTCATAATAATATCAAAAAATATTTAAATAATGACTTTAATATCATCTATATTGGAACTAAAGGTCATCCCGAGGCAGAGGGTGTTTTAGGAATAAGCTCTAAAATTTTTCTTGTAAGTAATCTAGATGATATCGAAAATCTTAAAATTGCCGAACCTATCTATGTTACTAATCAAACAACCCTATCAGTATATGATATAAAAGATATTTTTAATGCTATAAAAATAAAATATTCTAATGCAATAATCGAGGATAAAATATGTAATGCGACAACACTAAGACAAAAAGCCATTATGAATCAAAAAGCTGATTTATGTATTGTTGTTGGTGACAAAACAAGCTCTAATTCATTCAAATTACAGCAAGTTTGCCAAAATAATGCCCATATTAAATCATATCTAGTTGAAAATGAGACTGAATTAGATGATAATTGGTTTAAAAATGTTAATACAGTTTCAATTACAAGTGGAGCCTCAACTCCACCTGAGGTTACACAAGCAGTTATTGAAAAAATTAAAATGATATCGAAATGATATCATTTTTTTGTTAGGTCCTTAAGAACTTCAGATGCAATTAATAATCCTGCAGATGCCGGTACAAAAGCATTACTTCCAGGAATGTCACGTCTTACAGTACATTTTCTCGTACCAGCCGGACATACACAATGAGTACGACAGCTTATTGACATATCCTCAAGTGGTCTTGTCGGATATTCCTTAGAATATACTACTTTTAGCTTTCTAACTCTTCTTTTTTTTAGCTCATAGCGCATTACTCGTGCAAGCGGATCAACACTAGTCTTATAAATATCTGCCACCTCAAAGGCTTGCGGATCTAATTTATTTCCAGCACCCATACAAGAAATAATTGGTGTTTTACTCTTTTGTGCCTTTAGCACTAATGCTATTTTAGCTGAAACGGTATCCACAGCATCAACAACATAATCATACTTTGTAAAGTCAAAATCATCTTGATTTTCTGGCAAGAAAAAACACTTATAGGTTTCAACCTTAGCTTGAGGATTAATTGCTAAAATACGATCCTTTAATACATCGACTTTATATTTTCCTACAGTGTCAAAGGTTGCAATAATCTGCCTATTAATATTAGTCATACAAACCTTATCATCATCAATAATATCAAATGAACCAACCCCAGATCTAGCTAACGCTTCAACAACATAGCCACCTACTCCACCAACACCAAATACCGCAACTCTTGATTTTTTTAATTTATCCATAGCCTCTTTTCCATAAAGAAGCTGAGTTCTAGAAAATTGATTTAACATAATTTATCACTCATTTCTATTAATACAATTTAAAGAGATTCCATATTGAAATCTCTTTAGCTTTTATTTATTCTCATCATCATGCTTAATATTTAAAGATGAGATTACCTCATTCATATGATTACCATATTCAAGAGCTTCATCATACTTAAAAATAAGTTCAGGCATTTTTCTTGCATTTAATCTTTTAGCAAGTTCATGACGCAAATATGTTTTTGATTCTTCAAGGGCATCCTTAACTGCACCTTTATCCTTAGATACATAAGAGGTATAGAAAATAGTCATATATGATAAATCATTTGTAATTCTTACCTCTGTTATAGTAGCTTCCTTTAAATATTGATTACGTGATTCACGTGTAAGAAGGATAGAAAGCTCTCTAAGGGCATTAGATTCAAGTCTTTTAATTAATAAGCTCATTATTTACGCTCAATTTCCTTCATTACTGAAGCCTCAATAATATCTCCTTCTTTAATATCATTGAAGTTTTCGATTGTAATACCACACTCATAGCCATATTTAACTTCCTTAGCATCATCCTTAAAACGCTTTAAGGAAGCCATTTTACCTTCATAAACAACGATACCATCACGAATAATTCTTACAAGTGAATTAGATTGAATTACACCATCAGTTACATAACATCCGGCAACTGTGCCAACCTTAGAAATCTTAAATGTATTTCTAACCTCAGCTTGACCAATTACAACCTCTTCGTATTCAGGTTCAAGCATGCCCTTTAAGGCAGCCTCGATATCCTCAAGTAGCTTGTAAATGATTGAATATAATCTTATTTCTACACCCTTTTCAGCAGCCGTTTGTCTAACTGCAGCAGTAGGACGAACATTAAATCCTAAAACAATTGCGTTTGAAGCTGATGCAAGAATAATATCAGTATCCGTAATTGCACCAACAGAGCAACGAATTACATTAACCTTAAAATCGTCAACTTTAATCTTTTCAAGGCTTTGCTTTAACGCCTCAGCACTACCTTGAAGGTCGGCCTTAACAATAAGATTTAATTCTTTAGCATCATCCTTAGAACGGAATAATTCCTCAAGTGTCTTTTTAGAGGCTGCATTTAACTTATCCTTTGTACGACTTGTACGCTGTTCAGAAATTTCACGAGCTTCTTTTTCTGATGACAATGCCATGAATTTATCACCAGCAAATGGAACATCATCAAGACCAGTTACAACAACAGCCATCGAAGGAAGTGACTCATTATATTTGATATGACGGTCATCCTCCATTGTACGAACACGTCCGTATGTATCACCACATACAACATAATCTCCAACACGTAAAGAACCATTTTGAACAAGGAAGGTAGCAACAGGGCCACGTCCCTTATCAAGCTCGGCTTCAATAACAGAACCAGTTGCAAGACGAGATGGATTAGCCTTTAAATCCATCATTTCAGCAGTTAACTGAATTACATCTAATAGGTCATCAACACCCATACCCTTTAAAGCGGAAATTTGTACAAAAGGTGTACTTCCACCCCAAGCCTCAGGGATAATATCGTAATGTGTTAATTCCTCCATTACTCGATCAGGATTAGCACTTGGCTTATCACACTTATTTACAGCAACAATAATTGGGCATTTAGCAGCCTTAGCATGAGAAATAGCTTCTTCTGTTTGAGGCATCACACCATCATCAGCAGCAACGACAAGAACAACAATATCTGTCACTTGTGCACCACGCGCACGCATTTCTGTAAAAGCGGCATGTCCTGGTGTATCGATAAATGTAATTTTTTCGCCCTTTCTTTCAACCTGGTAAGCACCAATATGCTGGGTAATTCCACCAGCCTCACCAGCCGCTACACGACTATTTCTAATATAATCTAGTAGTGTTGTTTTACCATGGTCAACGTGACCCATAATAGTAACAACAGGCGGACGCTTCATTAATGCATCTTCCTTATCTTCAATTGTAAATTCATCAAATCTAGTTGCGTCTGTCACAACTTCATCCTTAAGTTCATAGCCAAAATCTAAAGCTACTAGCTCAACTGTTTCACGATCAACAGACTGATTTTGATTAGCCATTATTCCAAGCTGCATAAGCTTCATAACAACCTGAGCAATTGTTTTGCCCAAACCTGTAGCCATATCAGCCACAGTCATTCCTTCTTTATAGACTAGAACTCCATCCTTAGAAACATTTTTATCCTTTTGAGGAATGTTTGAAATTCTTTGTTCTGTCTTTTTTGACTTCTTTGCCAAAATATCACCTTATTCCTTTAATAATTTTGCAAAGCCTCGATCCATAATTCCTATAACATGTACATTTTTTCCACCAATTGCTTGGCTAAGGTCATTTGATGTATAGTTTTTATTTAATGAAACCTCATAAAATGTGGTTTTATCTGATATTCTTTTAGTCGTGTTCTTTTCTGTATCAGATGCCAAGAACACAAGATATACTGTATTATTTCTCAAGCCTTCGATGACCATTTCTGCTCCCGAAACTATTTTACCAGATCTTTTTGCAAGGCCTAAATTAGATAAAATTCTATCCATTTATTACCTCTTTAAGTTCATCATAAATTTCATCAGGAACACTTACCTCTAACTTTTTATCAAGCACATGTGATTTACGTGCAGCCTCAATTACCGCTACATCCTTTTTTAGATATGCGCCACGTCCATTTGCCTTTCCAACTAGGTCAATAATTACATTTCCCTCAGGAGTTCTTACAATTCGGATTAAATCCTTTTTTTCAAGAACCTCTCTTGTTTGACAGCAGGTACGTAATACAAGCTTTCTTTCCTTCATATAAACCTCAATTAAATTTCAAGTAATCCTTCATTTCTTGCTTCTGAAGCTGATTTAATATCAATCTTCCATCCACAAGATTGAACGGCTAAACGAACATTTTGTCCAGCCTTACCAATGGCAAGACTTAATTGATCATCAGGAACAATCGCAAGTGATGTCTTTTCCTTTGGATCAATATTTAATACTAATGTAACCTTAGCAGGTTGAAGCGAATTTCTAATTAATTCTTCAGGATCCTCACTCCACTTATAAAGGTCAATCTTTTCACCATTTAATGCTTGAACAACTTCTTTAATTCTCGCACCATTTTCACCAACACATGAGCCTAAAGCATCAACACGCGGGTCAGTTGAGTAAATCGCAATCTTAGAACGATCACCAGCATCACGAGCAATACCCTTAATTTCAATAATTCCTTCTTTAATTTCAGGAATATATGTTTCTAGTAAGCGAGTAATAAGGTTACGGTCTAAACGAGATAGTTTAACCTTAGGGTCCTTAGTTGTTTGTTCAACCTTCTTAATATAAACAGAAATTTTATCACCAACATTGAAAGAATCATTAGGTAACCATTCAGCTTTTGGTAAAACAGCAGTTGTACCTTGACCAATATTTAAATATGCATAGTTATCATCAATCTTAACTACTTGAGCAGAAATCATTTCATTTTCTTGGCTCTTAAAATATTGGAATGCTTTATCACGAAGTAATGCTTTAATATTTGATGCAAATGTTGATTTAGCACTTCTAGCCGCTTGGCGACCAAAATCATCCTTTGTTGAAATATTCTTAGAAATAATATCGCCAACATGACAATTAGGCTTAATCTTTTTAGCATCCTCTAAAGTAATTTCAGCAATTGCATTTGGATCATCTGATGGCTCGGTTGATAATTCCTCTACAACTTGTCTTTGTGCTGTAATAACAACCTCATGCTTTTCAGGATTAACCTTAACAATAATAGTCGCATTTGGCTCAACTTTTTTTGCTGATGCAGCTAAACTTTTCTTTAATACCTCAATAATCTCATCATAAGTAATGCCACATTCTACTGCATAACTTTCCAATAAATTAAATAAATCTTTACTAACCATTTTAAAATTTCCTCCTATATCTTAACGGCAAGTCTAATCTTTTTAATATCGGCTTCCTCTATCGAAACCTTCTTCATTCTTCCTTTGATATTAATCTCAACAACAAGAGTTTGCCCCTCATATGAAAGCAATGTTCCTTCATAGGTACTATCTGGTGTTTTAACATTCACATATTGACCTACAGAAGCTAAGATTTCTTCCTTATTTCTTAAGGTTCTTTCCGCTCCAGGTGAACAAACCTCAAGCATATATTCAGGCATATCATCATCATAAGCATCAAGCTTTTCTGATAAAAGTTCATTAACTAAACCTAAGGTATCAGAATCAATTCCACCATTTGGCTTATCAACGGAAACTCTTAAAACCTGGAAGCCATACTCTTTGACCCATAATACCTCATAAAGCATTAGGCCTTTTTCTTCACATATAGGTTTAACTAAATCTTCAATTATTTTAACATCTAACATAGTTTCCCTCCTTTTACATTTAAAAAAGTGAGAAAAACAATCTCACTTTCCTTACCTTATGTCTATTAATAGTATAGCATACTTTTTCAAATTTACAAGCATTAATATCTTTTTTGTTAACTTTTTTGTCAATTATTTAAGAAAAATAATTGGCTTATAGCCTCTAAGTATGCTAAAATACATAAGGTGATAAATTATGACAGAACTTTTAGCTCCAGCAGGAGATTTAATTTGTGCTAAAACGGCACTATATAATGGTGCCGATGCAATATACTGTGCTTCCGAGGCTTTTGGGGCTCGTGCTTATGCTAAAAACCTAAATTTAGATGAGCTTAAAGAACTTTTAATTTTAGCTCATAGCTTAGATAAAAAAATCTATGTTACTGTTAATACCATCATCAAAGACTCTGAGCTTAACGATTGTATTAATTATGTTAATAAGTTATATGAACTTGGTGTTGATGGTTTAATTTTAGCTGATTTTGCAATCATTTCCTATGTAATTGAAAATCTACCAGGAATGGAAGCTCACATTTCCACCCAATGTGGTGTAAAATGCCTTGAGGATGTAAGATTCTTTGAAGAGCTTGGAGCAAAACGAGTTGTTCTTGCAAGAGAAAATACCTTTGATGAAATCAAAAAAATTAAAGAAAACAGTAAAATGCCTCTTGAAATTTTTGCCCATGGTGCACTTTGTGTTTCTTATTCAGGTGGATGTCTTATGTCTTCTATGCTAACACTAAGAAGTGGTAATCGTGGTCGCTGTAGTCAAAATTGCCGCAGGGAATATACTATTTATAAAGATGGAACTAAATTTTCCGAAAAAGGCTTCCATCTATCAATGAAAGATTTAAACACCTCAAAAAATTTAATTGAATTATTAAATATTGGCGTTGATTCCTTAAAGCTTGAAGGAAGAATGAAAAATCCTGAATATGTTAAAATCGTTACTAGCGAATACCGTAAAAAAATTGATAATAAGGATTATAATCCTAAATCACTTGATTCTATTTTTCACCGAGCTTATACAAAGGGGTTCATTTTTGGTGAAGACAGAGGAAATATCGTTGATATTACTAAAAAAAATAATGAAGGTGATTTAATTGGAACAATTATTAGTAAGAACACTAAAGGTTTAACTCTTGTTAATATTACTAAAATACTTAACGTTAAAGATCGTATTAGAATTGTTGCAGATAATGAAACTGATTATTATTTTACAGTTGATAAGCTTTTTAATGCAAAAGGCGTAGAAATAAAATCTGGTCAAGGTCATCTTCTTCTTGACATATTCAAAAATTTTTCAAATGGGGCTATTTATAAAATGATTGATTCATCAATTGATATTACCATTGATAATACCTATAAAAAAGGTATAACAATTGAAGCTATTGGTTCTTTGGGCACTCCTCTTACCTTGCTTACTAAAATAAATGGAATTATCTTTAAGGGAGTATCTAATGCATCATTTGAAAATGCTCAAAAAAAACCAATTGATACTGAAACGCTTATTAAACAATTATCAAAATTAAATGAAACATCATTTTATCTTAAAGACCTAAAGAATTCCTTAAATGGCAATTTGTTTATGACCATTTCATCAATCAATGAGGCTAGACGTAGTTTAATATCAAATATTGAAACATATATGCAGCATAGCCGCATACTTCCGCAAATAAAATTAAATAACTCACCTCTTTACTATAATGATGAAAATGAAATATCTGCTTTTTGTACTAATGAAGAACAATATAACACCTTACATGAATTAGGTATAAACCATATTTATTATAATAACTATGTCCCTTATGTTAATGCTAATTTTAAAGAAATTAATGAATCTGAAATACTAGCAGGAAACTATGGTGCACTTCATAAATATAAGGATAAGGATATTGTTTGTGACTACTCATTTAACGCTATTAACTCTCTTGCAATTTACAAGCTTCATCAAAGAGGAGCTAGATTTGTAACCTTATCATTTGAAACCTCATATCAAGATTTAAAAGATATCATTGAAAACTATAAATATGGTGATGCTAATTTAGAAATGATTATTTATGGCAAACAAAACCTAATGACAACTAAATATTGTCCTTTAAAACGCTATGGACAATGTGGAGAATGTAATAAACATCACTATTCCCTAAATGATGATAAAGGCGTATTTGAAATCTATCATCAAGAAGGCTGTATAACCCATATTATTAATGAAAAACCTCTTAATCTAATTGATGAGGCCCCCTATATTCAAAAATATGTTAAACGCTTAAGATTGCAATTTACAAATGAACCAAGGGAAAAGATTATTGAAATTGTAACTAATTTAAGATTAAAGCTTCAAGGTGATAAAACAAGCTTCTTTAATTCTAAAACTGATACAAGAGGCTATTTTAAACGTGAAATTATTTAAAAAAGGGGCTGTAAAAAAATAAACAGCTTCTAAAAATAAAAAAGAGGTTCAAACTCAGATTAAAATCTGGGAATGAACCTTTTTTTGTAGTATAATT
>MNRZ01000017.1 GCA_001916215.1 Clostridium sp. CAG:307_30_263 | reverse complement strand
TTTATATTCATTAGGTCAAACTAAGGAATTTATAGCTAAAGCTACGGGGCTTTCTTTAGATGAGCTTAATAACATATTAAAATAAATAATCTTAAATCACAAGGTGCCAGCATTATTGTTGGTATCCTTTTTATTTGTTCAAAGCCTTGAAATATATACTTAAATTGAGTATAATAGAAATACTAGGTACGATAATATTCCAGATAACTGGATTATTAAATATAAAAGGAAAAGAAGGAATAATTGAATATGGAAAAAGAGAAGAAATATACTCCTTTACTTATAATTGAGGAGGCTTCAAGATGTTTGTTGTGCTATGATGCACCTTGTTCTAAGGCGTGTCCTGCTAAAACAAATCCAGCGCGTTTTATTAGAGCGGTTAGATTTCGAAATTTTAAAGGAGCTGTTGAGGTTGTAAGAGAAAATAATGCTCTTGGAGGGGTTTGTGCAAGAATATGCCCAACTGAAAAGCTATGTCAAAGTGCTTGTTCAAGATGTGGTATTGATAAGCCAATTGATATTGCAATGATTCAAGAATATATTACGGATTTTGAATCATCTATTAATATGCAGGTGCTTAAAGTTGTAGGGAAAGAAAATGGTAAAATTGCAATTGTAGGTTCGGGACCTGCTGGTCTTCAAGCGGCCGCATCTTTAAGAGTTAAAGGCTATGAAGTTGATGTTTTTGAGAAAAGGGATAAAATTGGTGGTTGGCTAAGATATGGAATCCCTAGTGAAAGATTACCGGATGCTGTTTTAGATAAGGAAATTAGTCATATTGAGGCTTTAGGAGTTAATTTTATTTTGAATCATAAAATTGACAAAAATGAATTTGAAAGACTTCAAAAAGATTATGATGCCGTACTACTTGCGACTGGTATGTCAGAAGGAAGAAGCCTTGAACTATTTAAAAATGATCCAAGAGTAACAAAAGCTGTTGATTTTTTAGCCTTAAATAAGCGTAATGGTGTAGAAATTGATGAAAATGCAGTTCATCTTGTAATTGGTGGTGGTGATGTTGCAATGGATGTTGTTACATCTTTAAAAAATAAAGGTGCTAATAATGTTATATGTGTTGCAAGAGAAACGGCAAGTGAATTTTTAGCTTCAAAAAAGGAACTTTCTTATGCAAGAGAGCTTAATGCTTCTATTTTAGATGGATATACACCTATTTCAAATGAAAATGGTTTAGTTAGGTTTAAACATTTAAAACTTAATTCAGAACTCTCAATTAAGGCCGATTATATTTATCTTGCAGTTGGTCAAAAAACATGTCTTGATGATTTTAGTGTTGATAAAGAAAATGGTTACATTATAGCTAATAATTATCAAACCTCTATTTCTAAGGTTTTTACTGCAGGAGATGTAACTTTTTCTGATAAATTAGCTGTGTATGCTGTTAAACAAGGTAAAGAAGCGGCTGATGCTATTGATACATATTTAAATGGAGGTAAGAAAAATGCTTAAAAAAGATCTTTCAATTACATTTTGTGGAGTTAAATTCCCAAATCCATTTTGTTTATCATCATCTCCAGTAGGAAATTGCTACGAAATGTGTGCTAAAGCCTATGATATGGGCTTCGGGGGCGTTGTTTTTAAAACTATTGGTTTTTTTATTGCAAATGAAGTTTCTCCTCGTTTTGATATTTTAAGAAAAGAAGGAACTCCTTGGATAGGTTTTAAAAATATGGAGCAAATTGCTGAGCATCCTCTTGAGGAGAATTTAGCAGCGTTAAGAAAATTAAAGCATGATTATCCTAATAAGGTTTTAATTGCGTCTATAATGGGCTCTAATGAAGAAGAATGGGAGCGTCTTGCTCATCTTGTTGAAGAGGCAGGTGCGGATATGATTGAATGTAATTTTTCCTGTCCACAAATGACAAGCCATGCAATGGGTTCTGATGTTGGTCAATCACCTTCACTTGTAAATAAGTATTGTAAGGCTGTTAAACGTGGCTCTAAGCTTCCAATGCTTGCTAAAATGACTCCTAATATTGGCGATATGAATGAGGTTGCACTTGCTGCTCTTGAGGGTGGAGCTGATGGTATTGCAGCTATTAATACAGTAAAATCTATTTGCAATGTTGATCTTGAAAATAATGTTGGCCTTCCAATGGTTAATGGAAAATCGTCTGTTTCAGGTTATTCAGGTAAGGCTATTAAACCGATTGCATTGCGCTTTATTGCTCAAATGCATAATGATGAAAGGCTTAAGGGTGTAGAAATTTCCGGTATTGGTGGAATTGAAACATGGGAGGATGCCGCTGAGTTTATTTCTCTTGGTGCTAAAACATTACAAATTACAACAGCTATTATGCAATATGGCTATCGGATTATTGAAGATTTAACATCAGGTTTGTCACATTATTTAGAGGATCATGGGTATAATTCAGTAGAAGAAATGGTTGGACGTGCTGCTATAAATATTATTCCGGCTGAGGATTTGGATCGGTCTTATATTTGTTATCCTCAAATTGATTCGGATTTATGCGTTCATTGTGGAAGATGTTATATTTCTTGTTATGATGGCGGACATCAAGCAATTGAGTTCGATGAAGACACCCGCAAGGTTAAAATTAATGAAAAACGTTGTGTTGGCTGCCATTTATGCGCAAATGTTTGTCCGGTTGGGGCAATTAAAGCGGGAAGAATTGAATTTAAAAAGGGTGAAAAGCCTCATAACGTAAAAGTATAATAAATAAAGACAGTACATTTTAGTTGTACTGTCTTTTTGTAAAATAAAAGAGCATGAATAATGCTCAAATTATTTATTTAAAAGGTTTTTATTTTGCATATAAATATTTTGTTTAATGCGGTGACTTTCATGCTTTCCATCAGGGGTTGTAATATTATAACCACCATCAGCTTTAATTTCATAATTTTTTACTTTCTTGCAATTGTTGCAAACACAATTACAATTAAATACATGTACAAATGTTTCTTTAGTAATTCCTTTTTTATTTGTCTTTGAGCTAGAAGTAGTTTCCTTAAATGTATATTTTTTATACCACCTATGACCACAGCTACAATATTCTGATGAACGGGGATAAATTGACATCGAAATTAAAACAATAACAAGTAAGATTATAATTAATAAAGTAGAATATTTAGTTTTACCATTTAAGAATAAAACTAGGTAAAGAACCATCCATGCAGCCACAAGCACAAAGCCCATAAGCTTTCTTAGCCAATATAATGCTTTCATATATTTCCTCCAATTTGATATATATATTAATTTTAAAAGTAATTACATTTAAAGTCAATAATTTAAAATTAGTTTTGAGTTAAAATATTTATTAAAGCCTTTCTAAAGTCTTCATCATTAGCTTTGGTTCTTTTTTTAGGCCCTTTAATGTGATTGCTAACTTTTCTTTCAATTCTATTTAGATATCTATTTACAAGTAAAGTATCAATATTATTAATATTAATTATTTTTCCACATGGATGAAGTACTATAGCACCTTTTGAGATTGCAAGAGAAGATAAACCATAGTCTTGGGTAATTAAAAGATCATTTTCTTTAATTAAACGCATGATTGCAAAATCAACGCTATCAGGTCCAGAATCTACAACTGTTATTTTTATATTAGGATTTGAGTAGCTATGGGATGTGTCAATAAAAAGATGAACGGGAACTCTAAAAAAAGAAGCAACCTCAATAATAATATCTTTTACTGGACAAGCATCGCCATCAACATAAATAGTCACAATATCACCTAAAAATATTATAGCATTAAATTATTAACTATAATAGGCAATTTTCATATAAGTTGGATAAGCCTTAAATAGATCTGCTAGAGTTGTTCTAGTGTTTGATCCTGGATCATGAATTTTATAAGAGCTTAAACTTGATGCTTGGCCACTAAACCCATAAACAATAACAAAGTGCGTACTTGTAGAGTTCTTTACGCCAATTATAGTTGGCTTTTTATTCTTTAAATTAGTATTAATTACACTTAAATAACTACCTGTAGTAGAAGTTTTGTAATTGCTTGGCCAGTACATATCACCTGATGTAGTATAACAAAGCTTTTTTACCATTTCATTTGGGTAAATTGTTTTATTTAGTCTATATGATTCACTCATTGCCATAGCAGTTGTAAGACAACCAATTTGATGTATTGTCTTTGATGATGTAATTTTTGTGTCCTTCCACCTTGAATCATATTGCTTATAGCTTGGGACATTTAAATAGGTACCACTATCTTTTAAATAGGCATTTGCAACATAACCATATTTACCATCATATGAAACGTAAGACCAACTACCAACATTATTAAAAACCGTAAGAATACTACCTTTAGGAATGGTAAGAATTATACTTGCAGAAGTTGATTTAGCCTTCCTAAGATTTAAATTATCAGTTGTAACCATTTGAATTGATGTCAATGATTTTATGTAATCCTTATGACTATATCCTTTAATATTATTATAGCTTATATAAAAAAAGTTATCTTTATTATCTAATATTTCAACATAAGTATTATCGGGAATTTTGCCTAAAATTTTAGAATTGATTGATGCTTCTTGTCTAATGTTCAAATTAGAACCGTTTGTATCAACAAGACCAAGTGTTGTTGCATTTGTTTTTTTGCTTATTGAAAATGCAATAAAAATAATGCTTAAAAATATTAGTATTTTTTTCATACTTATAACCTCCTAGTCATATAATAGCATAGAAAAGAGCTTTAAAAATTAACAATATTTACTAATTAATTTTATATTTGTTTATAGTAAACTTAATTTACTTGATTTTTTTACTTTTAAATATTACTTTGATTTGGTATAATATACTTGACATTTAAGGTTAGGACGTGACATTATGAAGTATTTAGAGGATATAATTGTAAAAGAAGGAATAATTAATGATGATAATGTGTTAGAGGTTGATTCTTTTTTAAATCAAAAGCTAGATATAGATCTTTTAAATAAAATGTCAGATGAATGGTATAATAGGTTTAAGGAAGATAAGATTACAAAGGTATTAACGATTGAATCTGCTGGTATTGCACTTGCAACAGCAACAGCTTTAAAGTTTAATGTTCCAGTAGTATATGCTAAAAAGGAGTATTCAGCTAAACTACCTGAAAACACTTATATTTCTAAAATATATTCATACACATTGAAAAAATCTTATTACGCATATATTAAAGATAATTTTATTGATGAAAATGATAATATTTTAATAATTGATGATGTTGTAGCAAACGGCTGGGCTGCAGAAGGATTGTATGATATTTGTGTTCAAGCAGGAGCTACAGTTGCAGGCATTGGTTGTGCAATTGAAAAAGCTTATCAACAAGGTGGTAAGCGTTTGAGAAGTAAGGGTATAAGAATTGAGTCATTAGCAAAAATTGAAGAAATTGATTTAGAAGAAAGAAAGGTTAAATTTTGTCTTGAGTAATATTTTAAAAATTACAAATGTTTCAAAATGCTATGACGATAAAACTATTCTTAACCATATTAATTTATCCTTCAATCAAGGTGATTATCTAGTGATTTGTGGTTCTGTTGGTTCTGGAAAAACAACAATATTTAATTTGATAACAAAGTCAAGAGAGTTGACAGAAGGAACAATTTCTCTTTATGGAATTGATATTAATGAATATTCTAAAAAAAGCTTAGAACTCTTAGATACTAAGCTTGCATTTATGCCTTCAAATATTTATTTTGACGATAGTCTAAATGTTATGCAAAATATGGAATTGATATGCCATCACAAGGCTATAAGTCCTTCAGAAGCTCTTTTTCTTGTTGATGCAAGTGGTATAAATTATAAAAACATGATGAGCCTTAATGGTCTTGAAAGAATTAAGGTTTATTTGGCAGGGCTTTTAATGTCTAAACCCGAGGCTTTAATCTTGGATGAACCAACCGGATCACTAGATAGTGAAAGATCAAAGGTTATTTATGATATTCTTGATAAAATACATCAAATGGGTGTTGCTATTATGGTTTTAACTAAAAAAACAGATAATTTAAAAAAAGGTTATATTATTAAAACAATTAATAATGGACGGCTTATTTAAGATAATTGACTTGCTTTTAGAATGTATATAAGTTATAATTTTAATAAAAGGAGCAGATAAAATGGAAATTTTTGATAAGATTAAAAGTATTATTTCTGATGAATTAAATATTGACCAAGCTAAAATTACAAAAGAAGCGAATATTCGTGAGGATTTAGGTGCAGATAGCCTTGATGCTGTCGAAGTTATAATGGCTCTTGAGGATGAATTTGGTATTACAATTGATGATGATACAGCTCAAAGCTTTAAAACAGTTGGCGATTTAGTTGACTATGTTGAGAAAAATGCTCAATAAATAAAATCACTGTAAGGCAACTCCTTGCAGTTTTTTTTATAAGTTTATAAGGTGGTGAAAGAATGGATGAATACAATAAATCATTAATTAAAAGATGGCATGATAGTCGTGTTTTTAATTTAGAAAAAGATAGGTTTAAGCAAAAAAGAATTATATCTACGGAAATTACACCAATAGATTCTTATAGCATGACAAGTAAAAGCCTTTATCCATATCTTTTAGCCGATACATTTAATCGCTACTTCAAAATGTGTGGAGAAAATATTTATTATATAATTGGCATTGATACGGCATCATATGTAAGCTATTCATTTCTATCAAATCATTATTTGGATTCGAAGAATATGCTTAAAGAATATCTTGATGTTTTAAATATAATGGGAGTTGGTTTTGATTATGAGTCGATTATAACTCAAGAAAATGATTTTGTTCTCAAAGAAATTGATAAGATTTTTTTAAGTCTTTATAATAAAGATATTTTTTTTGAAAATGGACCGGTTTTAACTGATTCATTGGGTATTAAAATATATAATTATTTTGAAGCTAGAGAAAATAATGGGGCATTTTACGATGCTAAAACGGATGCTTTGCTATGCAAGACAAATGATGATTATTTTTATTTTGAAATGAGGCCATATATTAAAGAATTGGAAACATTAATTGATGGTCTTAGTCTTTCTGCCGAAAAAAAAGATAAAATTTATGAGCGTCTTGGCAAAAAAAGATGCGTTAAGTTTTTATTTTCAAACTATAAAGAAAAAATTGAGATTAAAGTTAATCTTCCTAAAACATATTGGTTAGGTGGTGTTGTCGCAATTTTACTTAATCCTAAATATATGGATGTTATGCCATATGTATGTAGTACTGAATATGAGGTGGTTAATCATTATCTTCAAAATGGTTATCAAGCTGGTGTTTTTTCGGGAACCACAGTTTTAAATCCTTTAACAGGCGAAGATGTGTTGCTATTTATTAGCTATGATACGGAATGTGACATTTATCCACTTATCCCTGCGTGTAGGAAATTTGATAAAATATACACCGATTCATTTGGTCTTGATGTTAAGGAAATTACTGAAAATGATTTAATGATAAATTCGGATTTTTTGAATGGATTAGACATAAATGAGGCATCTAGAGCCTTAGAAGAAAACTTTGTCTTTGAAGGAATGGCATTTATAGAATATCAATATGAGTCAACAAAACTAATTATTTCTAAAAAAGAGGGCTATGGAATTCTTATTCCAATGATGCTCAAAAATGAAAGAGAAATTGTACCTTCTAATTTAAAATATTTACCTTTTTATTATAATCAGCGAATGAGACCAGTTATAAATAATGAAGCAGAATTAGAAAGTGAATATGAGATATCAGGCTTTGAAATGACGGAAGAATTGGTTTATTCTTTAATGCGTTACTTAGAAAGCAGAATTGATACAAATCTTAATGTTGAAATTTCAAAACCTGATGCAAAGGAATTATCATTTATAAATGAAGATAAAATAATTGAAGAATTAATTATTCCTCATTTGATTAAACTTGCATTAAATGAAAGTCCTAAAGTAGAATATTCTCTTTATAAGTTAAACCCGGTTAGTGAACAAGCTTTACTCGCATATAACACACAAAATATTAATTTTACAAGAGATATATTAAGAGAATCTAAAGAAGATGCATATCGCCTATATATATTAAGTGCTGAGCCATGTGATGACTTTGAGATGACAAAGCTTCATATTGCTAAATATGAGCAATTTATTGATGAACTTGAGTCATTGTATCATGATGGGTTTTCAGAAAATACATTTTGTTTTGAAGAAAGGCTTTATAAATTAACAGGTGAATTAAATTCATTATTGAAGAATAAAAGACTTGATTTATATATTGAATCAATTAATCGGTTTTTATTTGAAGAGCTTCTAACAAATAAAATGAGTGAAAGAGAAGCACTTATCTATTTAAAGCTTGTTTCAATTGTTTGTCCTTTTACATCACAAAAACTTTTTGAAGAGATATTTGAAGAAAACTATTTTCTTGTTTATGAGGAATGGCCTTTTTTAAATTGATCTCCTTGATAATAATTATATTTACGCATAAGCTTGTCAATTTCATTCATTACGACAAGCTTTTTTCTTGTCCATAATGGTGCAATTAAATCGCTTAAATCGGCATCAGCTGAAAGACGATGAATTATAATATCACTCCTTAAATGTCTTATCTGATTAACTGTTATCTTAATATATTCGTCTAATGTTAAAAGAGGCCAAGGCTTTTTTAAATAGTCATCACCCATTTTGGTATTTTTAAGGATACAAAGGCTATGAATTTTTATTCCTTGGATGTCTAATGAATTAATAAAATCAATTGTATTAAGCATATCAGCTTCATTTTCGTTTGGAAGTCCATTCATTATATGAATAACAACCTCGATATTTTTTTCTCTAAGCCTTTTAACAGCGTCAATTAGTTCCTTATTAGTTGAACCTCGATTGATAATTTTAGCTGTTTTTTCGTTTGATGTTTGAAGCCCAAGTTCAATTTGAACTGGTATTTTTTTGTTTATTTCTGATAATAAATTTATTTTTTCATTTTCAAGACAATCAGCTCTTGTAGCAATTGATATTTCTACAACATTAGGATCAAGATTTAGCAATTCATTATATATTTTTTCAAGTTGATCGATATCACCATAGGTATTTGTGTTTGCTTGAAGGTAAGGTATATATAAGGTTTTAGGCCATTTTTTTGCTATTACTTTTTTAATACTCAAAAATTGCGTTTTTAAGTCATCGTTAGGACTTCCGGCAAAATCACCGGAACCTGATTTAGAACAGTAGGTACAGCCACCATATACCTTTTTTCCATCCTTGTTAGGACAACTAAAACCGGCATTAAGACTGATTTTAGCTACCTTTTCATGATATTTATTAAAATAATAATTTGCAAGTGTATTATAATGCTTTTCGTCATTTGTTAAATTCATTTTTATCACCATGCAAAATATAACATATTATTTTTGAAAAAGAAAGTTAGAGGGATTTATTTTTCTTAATTTATGGTATAATAAAAACGTTAGAAGGTGAAAATGTGTTTGAGCGTATTACAATTGTTTTATTTAAATCTCATTTTACGGCAAAATATATTGCTGAAAAAATGTATAAAACATTATTTTATTTTTTTATTATGCTTATAATTGCACTTTCACCCACTATTTGTCTTTTTAAAGATGGCGTTGTTATTTCTAAAAATGAATATTATTTAATGGAAGAAGCAATAAGAAATAGTAACGGAAGTCTTATTTCACAAAATGGTAAGATTATAAATGATAATTTTTATATTTCGACAAATCTTTATAATTATGCATTTAGCTATGATGATTATGACACTCAAAAATTTAATGTTATTATTGAGGATGGAACTTTCAATATTTATACATATGGTATAAGGGTTGCAAGTGGAAATATAGAGCTTGGTGACTTAAAAATTGATAAGAATGCAAGTAGTAAAGAAATTAGTTTACTTACAAGCAAGCTATATGAGGTTGTTTATGAAAATGACTTAAATATTATAAGTGCATATATAATCCTTAACTGTTTTATTTTTATTTTGAAAGTCATTTTATTTGTAGTTATTTTTTATTTTTTGGGAAATCTTATTAATCCGATGATAAAAGGTCGTTTTAAATGGACGATTGTATTATATGCAATGTTTCCTTATTTATTACTTAACGCCTTTGCTGGTTTTTTAGGTTATGAAATTTTAAGTGTTATTGGCTTACTTTATACTTATTTTGTATATAATAGAGCTCTTAAGGCGATAGTTAAGATTGAGGTTAGAAAAGGAGAATAATATGAAGTTTATTGATTGTTTGAAAGAAAGAACAACGTTTGATTTTGCAGAAAACGAGCTTATAGTTACAAATGTAAATTTGTATAAAAAAACTAAGACGATTGAACTTTTTTTAAAAATTAAATCGATTTTAAGGCCTAATGATTTTAAAGCTCTTCATCATGAGGTTATGTCTATTTTAACACCTCTTGGTCTTGATTCAGTTATTTTAAATGTTGAATATGAAAATAAAAACCTTGATGATAGTCTTGCAAACGAGTATTATAATGCAATTATGCTATCTTTAAGTGAAAAAAATCTTGTATTTAAATGCTTTTTAGACTTAAAACATATTTATAGTGATGGATTATTTACTGTTACAATTGATAGAGAGTCAGTTTTTTTAAATGAATATTTGCCACAAATTAAGCAATCATTTAATAAAGCCTTTTTGAATGTTGATTTTAAACTTGAGGTTGATGAATCATTAAAAACTTTATCAGAGATTCAACAAGAGGAAATGAAACAAACTATTTCATTAATGGAACATCAAGAACGTAAAGCTGAAGAAGAACAGCATAAGCGTGAGGTTGTAAATTTAAAGCCTGATTATCGTAAAAAGGTTGAGGTTTCAAGTTTATCTAAAATTAATGAAATTCCCCAGACACAGGAGGGTATTTTTACTTATAGAGAGCAATCAGGGGAGCCTAATTTTATGGTTGAAGGTGAAATTTTTTCACTTGATTTATCTAAAAAAAAGGTTAGTTATTTATTGAAAATTGAGATTTTCGATGATACTGATAGTATTTGTGTAAATAAATGGGTAAGGGAAAATGAACTGCAAGCAGCTGAGGCTTTAAAGATTGGCGATATTGTTAATGTACAGGGTAAAGCCGAATATAATACTTTTCAGCATGAGGTTACGATTCAAGCTAGTTCTTTAAACTTTGTTAGTCATGCGGATCATAAATCATCTCGAACTGATAATGCACAAGTAAAGCGTGTAGAACTACACATGCATACTAAAATGTCTAACCTAGATGGTTTAAATGAAGCTGCTGATATTGTAAAAACGGTTACTAGCTGGGGACATAAAGCAATTGCATTTACAGATAGAAATGGTGTTTATGCTATTCCTGATATTAATCATGCTACAGAAAAAAATCCTGATTTTAAGCCAATATATGGTTGTGAGCTTGATTATATTGATGATTATAATTGGCATATTACCTATGATGAGGCTGATATTGTACTTAAAGATGCAACTTATGTTGTATTTGATATTGAAACAACAGGCTTTAGTCAAACCTATGATGAAATCATTGAAATTGGTGCTCATAAGGTTAAGGGTGGTATTATTAGTGAAACATTTAGTACTTTCATTAATCCAGGAAGGTCTATTCCTAATAAAATAACAGAACTTACATCAATCACCGATGAAATGGTTAAAGATGCACCAGGGATTGTTGAGGCTTTAAATAACTTTATGGAATTTAGTAAAGGAGCAATATGGGTTGCTCATAATGCGGATTTCGATATTGGTATGATTCATGCAAAGCTTGAACAAAATGGCTTACCTAATCCTAAGATGCCAGGAATTGATACCCTAAATTTATGTCGTGCCTTATATGGTGATGTTTTAAGTAAATTTAATCTTAAGGCTATATGTAAGTTTTTTAAGGTTAAGCAGGAGCATCATCACCGTGCAACTGATGATACAAGAGTTACAGCTGAGTGCTTTTTACAAATTATTAACGATGTTTTAAAAACTGGTATTGTTAACTATAAGGATATAAATTCATTACTTAATAATGGCAAAATGCATAAGCATATAATTCCATCACGAATTAATGTTATTGCTAAAAATCAAGTTGGATATAAAAACATGTATAAGCTTTTATCTGATGCACTTACAACTCATCTTGCCGGTGATGCAAGATTATTGCATTCGGTTTTAGATAAGTATCATGAAGGTGTTCTTACAACATCATCAGGATCATTTGGCGCTGTTTTTGAAAATGCGTTAAATCGCTCAACTCATGATTTAGAGGTTGCAATGGAATCTCTTGATATAATTGAGGTTCAGCCCCTTAAATGCTATAATCATTTAATTGACTTTTTAAATGATGGGCATGATGGTGAGATGATTATTAAAGAAACAATAAAAAAGATTATTAATACAGCAAAAAGCTTAAATAAAATTGTTGTTGCTACAAGTGATGCTTATTATATTGAAGCTGAGCAACAAAAATATCGTGATATATTAATTGCATCTAATCAGGTTGGTGGTGGAGTACATGAACTTTCAAGATATAAGGTTAGTCCAGATGCTCATCTTCGTACAACTGATGAAATGCTTGCTGAGTTTTCTTATTTAGATAAGGATTTGGCATATGAAATTGTCGTAACTAATACTAATTTAGTTGCTGATATGATAGATAGAATTAATTGCTTCCACAAGGAAATGTTTGTTCCTGCTGATGATGAATTTGCTGATCATCCTGATCCCAAATACAGGTATCCTTCAATGATTGAAGAAATGAAGCATGTTGTTGAGGAAAATGTTTTATTAAATTATGGAGAAAATCCTCATCCATTTGTTAGAGCTCGTGTTGATCGTGAGTTAAGATCAATTATTTCTTCAGGATATTATTCGACATACTTTATGGCATATCTAATGGTTAAAGATTCAGTAGATCATGGCTACTTGGTAGGATCAAGAGGTTCTGTTGGTTCATCCTTTGTTGCAACAATGATGAATATTACAGAGGTTAATCCATTACCTCCACATTATTTATGCCCAAAATGTAAATTTATGGCGATAAAGTTCTCTGAAGAAGAGGAAGAAAAAATAAATAGCGAAGAGGAACGTAAACTTCAGGATGTGCTAAGAAGTGTTGGTTCGGGATATGACCTTCCTGATATGACCTGTCCGTGCTGTGGAGAGCCTTTAAAGAAGGATGGACATGATATTCCGTTTGAGACATTCCTAGGTTTTAATGGTGATAAGGTACCAGATATCGATCTTAACTTCTCAGGTGAATATCAACCTCGGGCCCATTTATTTGTAAGGCATTTGATGGGGTATGATAATTCATTTAGAGGTGGTACTGTAGCTACAATTGCAGATAAAAATGGATTTGGTTATGTTAAGGCCTATGCGGAAAAGAAGGGCCTTCAAATGAGATCGTCAGAAACTGGAAGAATCGCTACTAATTTAATTGGAATTAAGCGCTCAACGGGTCAACACCCAGGTGGAATCGTTGTTGTACCTAAGCGAATTGATATATTCGATGTAACACCAATTCAATATCCAGCAAATGACGATACTGTTGCATGGAGAACAACACACTTTGATTATCATGCCTTTGAAGATAATCTTCTTAAACTTGATATTCTTGGTCATGATGATCCAACTCTAATTAAATACTTTATGGATATTGTTCATGAACATCAGGACGAATTTCCGTTTAGTGATGCTAGAAAAATCCCTGTTGATGATAAAAAGGTTTTCTCCTTATTTGGTTCAACTGAGGCTATTAATGTAAAGCCAGAAGACATTGATAGTGATGTTGCCTCATATGCTGTACCAGAATTTGGTACTACCTTTGTTCGTCAAATGTTAATCGATACTAAACCAACAACATTTGCAGGGCTTGTAAAAATTTCAGGTCTTTCACATGGTACAGATGTATGGCTTGGAAATGCTAAAGAGCTTGTAAACGGAACTACTGATTATGGTACAATTGGCTTTGATAAGATTATCGGATGTCGTGATGATATTATGGTCGATTTAATGTTTGATGGTCTTGAGCCATTAAAATCTTTTAAAATAATGGAATTTGTGCGTAAGGGTAAGGTTGCAAAAGACCCTGAGACATGGAAGGGCTTTAAAGAAGCTATGATTGAAAAGAAGGTGCCTGAATGGTATATTTGGTCTTGTGAGCAAATTAAATATATGTTCCCTAAGGCTCATGCGACGGCGTATGTTTTAATGGCCCTTCGTATTGCATGGTTTAAGGTTTATAAGCCTGCGATGTTTTATAGTGCTTATTTTTCTAAGCGTGCTAAAGCTTATGATGTTAATGCTTTTTTAGGCGGAGCATTTGCTATTCGTGAAAAAATTCAAACATTATCGGCGATAAAGAGTAAGACAGCTAAGGATGAAGATTTAATAACAGCGTTAGGTGTAGCTCTTGAGGCAGTTGCACGTGGAATCAAATTTTTACCAGTTGACATTAATAAGTCGGATTCATCAACTTTTGTAATTGAAGGAGATCTAGTTAATGGTAATTTACGTTTACCATTCGCAGCAGTTGATGGACTTGGACCTGCCGCTGCAGAATCAATAAAAATTGCTCGAGATGAAAGACCATTTTCATCAAAAGAAGATATGCTTAAGCGTACAAAGCTTAATAAAACATTATTTGATTTATTTGATCAAATGGGTGCATTAGGTGATCTTCCAGAGGCCGATAAAGAAGAAGAAGTTGGGCTATTTGCTTTTCTTTAGTGCTTAAATAAATAATTGTCTTATTTTGTCTTTAAAATTTGTGAAAATAATGTGAATTATAAAAAAATAGGAAAATCAAACTAAGAAATGTTTACTATAGTTAACTTTATGGTATAATAAACTCAAGAAAAGGAGCTTGATATTATGAATAATCCAATGTTTTCAAATATTAATGAAAATCAAGATGCCGTATATTCTAAAAGTGATTGTGCATCATATAAGGGTATTACAATTAAAACCTTAATTTTACTTTTTGTGTCAATTGCATCAGCTGCTGCAGCGATTGCATCTTTGTACACTGGCGTTGGAACAAGTGTTTTGCTTAGCGTTTTAATTGGAAGTGGTATTTTAGGCTTTATTACAGTTTTAATTGGCCGAATGTCGCCTCGTGCTAGTGCTGTTTGTGGTATTTTATATGCAATTGGTGAAGGTGCATTTCTAGGGGCATTGTCTTTATTGCTTAATCTTGTATATGAAGGGATTGCTTTAGTAGCTATTATTTCAACAATTGTTGTTTTTTGTGCAATGCTTGGTGTGTTTGCTTCTGGTATTATTAGAAATAAATCTAAGATTTATAGTTTTACTGTAACTTTGGGCATCAGTCTTATTTTAATGGCTCTTGTAATGCTAATAATGAGCATATTTCCTGTATTTAATTCAATCATGAATAATCTTGGAGTAATGATTGCAGTAGAGGCATTATTTATAATTTATGCCTGTGCAATGCTACTTACTAACTTTAATGAAGCTCAAGAACTGGTAAAAGGCGGTTGTGATAAGAGCTATGAATGGTGCTGTGCATTTGGATTACTTATTAGTATTCTTTATATTTATATTGAAGTTTTAAGATTGCTTTTAATTTTATTCCAAATATTTGGTGATAGAAATTAATTCACTATGGACCTTCGGGTCCTTTTTTTATGGTTAAAGTTCTTAAAAATTTAGCATTAATTTTTTTCTTGCATATAATAGAATGAGGAGGGATAAAAATGAATTATGTTCCACCATACATGAATTACAATCAAAAACAAGGTAATTATGATGGTAATTTAGAAAATCCATTTAAAGAAAATTATTATCAAGAAAATATGGGATGCCCATTTAATGAAAATACAGGTTGTGGAGACTATAAATGCTGTAATCAGGTAGAAGAGTCTTGTCAATTTGTTGATATTCCACATTATGTAAATTATCATACACATAATATAATGAATGTTTATAAAAGACATTTCACAATTCCAACTTGTTCACAATCAAGCGAAGTTAGAGTTTATGACGTTGAGGTTCCTTACCAAGTAGGATTTAATGAACCTGGTTTTAATAATTTTTTTATACCATTTAGATAATTATTATCAAGCATTTGCTTGATTTTTTTATTTTATTTGCAAATTTTAGTTTTATAGTATATACTATAGTTAGTTAAAACTAACTGGAGATGATAACATGAAAATAGCGGATAAATGTTTATTTCAAATTATAATTTTTTTAATACTAATGATTTATTGTGCTTTTTGTGCAAAAAGTTTTATTTTTGTAATAATATCAGTAGTGTTATTTATAATTATGGTATTTCTTTTAAGAATAATTTACGTTAATAAGGGAAAAAATAATAAAAGGTGATTTAATGGCTTATATTACCATTAGTATTATTCTTTTAATCCTTTTTCTTGATGTTGGTCTTCAAATAGAGCATAACAATAATACTAAAATATATTTATTAATTTCAAGCCTTAAAATTAAATTAAATTTAAAAAGCTTTGATAGGTTTATTGAAGAGGCATCACATAAAACCTCTAAAGAAAATGTTGATAATTTTAAGAAAAATTTATCTTTAGTTAAACCAATAAAACATATTATGGCGGGAGCTACAATTGATTATATTGATATTATCCGTTTTGATGATTTTACAGATATTAAGCTAATTAGTCCATTTTTAACCTATAATGGATATTATTTAATTAATGATTTAATTAATGAACTGTTTTTTATAGTAAAAAAAAGAAATTACCTATATTATCCTTTTAATGAAAAAAGACTTATTTTTAATTTAAAAGCTCGTATAAATTTATTTAAATTGATAAAAATATTATTACAGGAAATATTTGTAATAATTGGAGGAAAAATATATGAGCAAAGCCGAAGATTTTTTAAAGGTAAGTCTAGAAGAGGCTAATACATTAGCAAGTACAAATAAGGTACTAGGAAGTCCCATTTGTTTAGATGGTGGAAGGATGATTATTCCTTATTCATCAGTTAAGGTATGTCATTTAAGTGGTGGGTCTGAATACGCTTCTAAAAATAGTGAGGCGTTACCATTTGGAGGAATTTCTGGTGGAAATTTCCAAATGGAACCTCGCGGATTTCTCCTGATTGAAAATGATGAAATTAAAACGATTAGCGTTGAAAAAACTCAATTTGAAAAAATTTTACTTGAAGATATTCCAAGCTTAATTAAAAAACTTAAACAAAAATAAAAAGACGAAAATTATTCGTCTTCATTAGCTTCTTCAAGTTCAAAAAGTGGAGTTACATTAGGTAGTTCATCATACATTTTATCGGTAAATAAAATACCATCTAAATGATCATATTCGTGTTGGAATACAACTGCAGGATAGCCTTCAAGCTCAATTGTTTTAAATTGAAGCTTTTTATTGATAAAGTCGTAGAAGTAGCCTTTTGCAATTATTCTATAATTTCTTGGCGTAACCCCTGTTGTTTCGCGATCAACACTTAAGCAGCCTTCACCACCTGGTAGATAGGTTAATTCTTTTGACCTTGAGATTATTTTAGGATTTACAACAGATAAAGAATAGTGCTTATTGTTATCAAGAAAGTCATTAAATTCTACAGCAAACATTCGTTTATTCTGCCCAACCTGAGGTGCTGCAATTCCGACCCCGGGTCTAATTTTATATTTTTTAACAAGGTCATCTATTTGTGAGACAACAACGTATTCATGAAGTCCAGATAGTAATTCTAAGTCACTTGATGAAAGTGGTATTTGAACCTCCTTTGATACATTTCTTAAAATTTGATTTCCTTCTTTTACGATATCTTTATTTAAAAACATAATTATCACCGATAATCATTATATCATAAATTTTAGAAAAATCTACTAGTACCAAGCTGAAGCTCCGATGATTACAAGAAGAATGAAAAGTACAAGAATTAAAGCATAACCATAACCACGATTATTTTGGTAAGGTGTTTGCATTCCGCAACAGCCTTGAGGCATTCCGTAATAATACAATTGCTTCACCCCCTTCGCTATATCATATGTTTTTTGATATGTTTTGACTAGACTTTAATCATTATATTGAATTTCGGGTTCATATCTTTCATCTGGTCTTAATCCTAAGAATGATTCAACCCTTTTGAGCCTGTTGTTCAGGTTTTTTGTTTTTCGATTTAAGGAATCAATTTCATAATAAAGACGGTCAAGCATTTGTCCTTCAAAGTAGTAAGGATTTGGCTCAGCCATATTTTTTCTAAACATATACTCACCACCATTAGATTATGAGAAAAATAGGATTTTGCCATAAAATAAAGAAAAAAAGCTTAAAAAAAAGTTTTATATGTTATAATGTCACTAAAAGGTTAGTGATATTATGATTATTTTAGTAGGCCCATCAGCCTCAGGCAAAACACAAATTGGTTATTCACTCAAAAAAATATACGGATTAGAGAAGGTTGTTACATATACAACAAGACGCATGCGATCAGGTGAGGTTAATGGTATAGATTATCATTTTATTACTAAAGATGAATTTTTACGTCTTGAAAAAGAAAATTATTTCTTTGAATATGTTTGCTATAACGAGAATTATTATGGGACAGCTATTAATTCCTTAAATGACAATAGTTATTTAATTTTGGAGCCAAATGGAATGAAAAGGTATTTATCATCAAAACTTGATTTAACTATTTTTTATTTAGATTGTAGTGAAGAAGTTAGATTTAAAAGAATGATCATGCGTCATGATGGTGCTTCAAATGCCCAAAAAAGAATCGAAATAGATAGACAAATTTTTAATGATGAAGTTAAATTACATGCAAATTATCTTGTGGATGTTTCTCAAAAAAGCGTTGATGAAATTGCAAAAGAAATTTATTGTTTATGTCAAAAGTAAGTATTTCTGCATATATTAATGGTAGGAAGTGACTAAATGGACCTCGATAAGTTTAAAGAATACATTAAGGAGCATCCGCTTCTTAAGGATGAGGTGTTAACTCATAAAAGAACTTGGCAAGAAATTTATGAAGCTTATACATTATCTAGCGATGATCCATTTCCTGATTATAAGAAAAAGGAAATTAGGCTTGACTTAGAAAAAGAAATAAAACAAGAGGAAAAAAAGAAGAAAAAGCCAAAACAGACTCACCTGAAGATATGATAAAAAATGTACTTGGTTATGTTAAAAAAATTGATCCAGATAATATAACTAAATATGTTACTTCAATTCAAAAGGTTCTTGAGCTTTTAGCTTCCTTTGGTGCAGGTGCCACGGCTGCTTCAGCATCAAAGAAGAATACGACGGATCCATTGTTTGATAGAAAGTTTGATGATTGGTATTAACGAATACGAATTCTATGTATTTTTGTATAATAATCAAGGATATTTAAATTATTTACGATATCATCCTAAATGGTATAAGATTTTGTATTATGAGCATAATTATGATGAATTTATTAAGGTAGCTAAAGTTGAACTTCATGATAAATTAACGGATAAGCTTGAGGGCTTAAAAAGAAACATAAGTTTATTTAAAACTCTAAATTCGTATTTAGATAAAAAATAAATTGTGGTATAATTAGCATATGAATAATATTATATATGATGATTTAGACAACTTAATATCAGAAATTATAGCCTCTACTGATTTTTTGAGGCTAAAAGAATTAAAAAAAATAATTGATGAAAAATATAAAAAAGAAATTTGGACTTTTAAACGTGCAGAATCAATTTATAATGATGCATTACCAAATAAAAACTATTATAAGGATTTTGATAAGATAAGTCTTAATTTAAGTAATGCAAAAAATGTTTTATATTCGATGCCAGAAGTAATAGAATATAAAATATTAGAAGAAAAAATTAATAAAATGCTCATTTCTTTATCAAATGATATCGCAAATATAATGTCTAATAAGTTTAAGAAGAAAAAAATTATAGGTTAGGTGAAAATATGACAGTAGAAAGACAAGGCTTAGTAATATACTATAATAATGATGCGACAATTAAATATTTAAGAAAGGATATTCGGATTCATTATCTTTCTAAAAAAAATGGCTATGCAGTTGTTTATTATAATAAATCACATGAAGATGATATTATGAAAAGTTTAAAAACTAATCAGGGAATTGCGAAGATTGAAAAAAGTAATCTTCAATATGATTTGTATTCCTTTAGTGAATAGAGAATATAATATAGGAAAAAAGGTTTACAAGGCTATTGTAAGCTTTTTTTGTATATTTATAGATTGCCAAACATAAAGTAATTATAGGTGGGTACAATGGATTATTTTATTATTGGTATATTAGGCTCAGGAACAAAGGCTTTAGCCTCACTATTGATACAAATGGGAAATAAGGTTTGTGGAGTTGATAAAAAAGAAGCCATTAATGATTATAAAGGAAAATTAAAAGTATTTGATATAAATTATTTTAAGCCTATAAAAAAATATTTCTATATTTATGGTAATGCATTTAAGGATCATCCCTTAACAATTCTAATTAAAAACCTTGGTTATGATATTTTAAGCTATAAAGAGATGGTAAATAGTCTTTCTTTTCAAACTAAAATTCAAATATCAGCTTCTCATGGTAAGACGTTTACAACAGGTCTTTTGGCTCATCTTTTAGCCTCATCTTGTCTTATTGGTGATGGCACTGCTAAATATCAAAATGATTTAGAATTTGTATACGAGGGGTGTGAATATCAAAATACGTTTTTAAGTTATTATCCTAATATGTTAATAATTTTAAATGTTGACTATGATCACGTCGATTTTTTTAAGACAAGGGAAGAATACTTTGAAGCATTTAAGAATGCTGCAGCAAATGCGTCATCCTTAATTATTGAAGCTGACATTGACATAAATCATCCTAATAAGCATACCTTTTCTTTATCTAATAAGAATGCAGAGCTATATGGAAATATTATATTTCAAAATAATTTATACTCGATCATTAAATTAGCCTACAAAGGAATTTCAAAGGAATTTAAATCTCCTTTTATTACTAAATATGAAAATGAGAATTTGTTAGGAGCAATCCTAGCATCTTTATTGCTAGGAAGGCATTTAGAGGAGATTGTTGGACGGTTGAAAAGCTTTAAAAGACCTAAAAGAAGAATGAATGTAAGAGTTATTAAAGGTAAGATATTAGTTTTGGACTATGCTCATCATCCGACACAGCTTAAGGCGTTATATGAATATGTTAATAATAGCTATCCTAATATGAAGAAGACGATTATTTATGAGGGACATACCTTGTCTAGAAGCCTTTATTTTAAAGAAAAATATAAAGAAATGTTAGGACTGTTTGATGAAGTATACTTATATCCTATTTACTATGCTAGAGAAGAAAGAAGTAGCAAAGAAAGGGAGTATTATAAATATTTAAGATATTCTAAATATACGGTAAAAAAAATAATAAAAAAAATTAAAAATGAAAAGCAAATTATAATATTTGCAGGTGCTGGGAAAATAGATTTAGAATTTGAAAAAGTTTATAGAATTATTCTAAATGGTAATGTATAATAAGGATGTAACATTAATGATTTTATAATGAGGAGGAATTATATGATTAAGCAAATTATTAATAAAATAAAAGAAGCTGCTATTTCGGTTTTGCCGATTTATTTATTAATTTTAATTATTAATTTTACACCACTTGTAACATTATCTGCCTATGAAATTACTATTTTGTCTATTAGTACTATTTTTTTAATTATTGGTATGGCCCTTTTTAATTTAGGCGCCGATATTGCGATGACTCCAATGGGTAAGGCGATTGGTGTTGGTATTACTAAGCAGGGTAAGCTTGTTGTGTTACTTGTTGTAGTTTTTGTACTGGGATTTTTAATAACGATTGCTGAGCCGGATTTAACAGTCTTAGCTAATCAAACAAAAGAGGTTATAAATTCAACCTTACTTACAATGTCAATTGGCATTGGTGTTGGTTTGTTTTTGGTTTTTGCAACATTAAAAGTTGTTTTTAAACTTGATGTTGGTAAACTATTATCATATTTTTATATGGTTTTGTTTGCTATTGTTATTATGGTTATATTAAGCGGAAACGAGTCGATTTTAGCTTTAGCCTTTGATAGTGGTGGTGTAACAACCGGGCCTATTACGGTTCCCTTCTTAATGGCTTTAGGAGTTGGTGTATCATCATTACTATCTAAAAAAAGTGATAAGGATGCATCATTTGGATTTATTGCTTTAGCTTCCATTGGCCCTATTATTGTTGTTTTATTATTATCTATTTTTACTAAAGGAGAATTAAGCTATAAGCTTCCTGATTATAGTGTTTCTCAAAACTTTGCATCAGCCTTTGGCATATCTATGCTTCATTCTTTATATGAGGTTGGGCTTCCTCTTCTTATGATTTCTATCTTTTTTTTAATTTGTAATTTCTTTGTCCTACATCTAAATTTAGCTCGACTTAAGAAGCTAGCTGTTGGCTTATTATATGCTTATTTTGGACTAGTTTTATTCCTTAGTGCTGTAAGTACTGTATATATGCCGATAGGCTTTAAAATTGGTACATCGATTGCTTCTTACTCTAAAGTATGGCTTGTAATATTTGGCTTTTTAATTGGTGCTCTTACAGTGCTTGCTGAGCCTGCAATTCATGTTTTAAATAATCAGGTTGAAGAAATAACACAGGGCCTTGTCAAGAAAAAATCAATGCTTGTTGCTTTAACCATTGGAGTTGGAGTGGCAATTTTACTTTCAATGATTCGTATTATTTTTAATTTTAGTGTGTTATATTATTTAATTCCTGGTTATTTAATTTGCTTGGGATTAACTTTATTTGTTCCTAAAATTTATACGGCAATTGCTTTTGATAGTGGTGGTGTAGCATCTGGTCCTTTAACCTCAAGCTTTATTTTACCCCTTTCAGTTGGTGCTTGTGTTGCCATAGGAGGAGAAGCGTCTGTTTTACAAAATGGTTTTGGTATTGTAGCGATGGTTGCGATGGTGCCGCTTATTGCCATTGAATCATTAGGTCTTGTTGCAATTATTAAGGACAAGCATCGTATTAAGAAAGCTACAAAACGTATAGTTAATGAAAATGATGATATTATATTTGAGTTTTTAGGAGGAAAAGAAAATGGTAGATAATATTGCACCTAAGGGGTTAAAGGTTTTGTTTACAATTATTCCTCATGGTAAAAAGGAAGTATTTATGGATTTAATTGAATCATTTGATTCGAATGCTCAAATGTGCTTTTATTCTAAAGGAACAGCTTCAAATGATTTACTTAATTTGCTAGGTCTTCTTAATAACCAAAGAGATGTTATTGTTAGTATTTTAAGAGAAGATAAAGTAGGCGATTGTATTTTAGCCATTGAGGATAAGCTTAATAGTTTTAAACATGAAAAAGGAATTTCTTTTGCAATTCCGTTTGAATCCTTGATTGGTAATACTAATTATCTAATGCTTGCTAATTTATAGGAGGTTATTATGAAATTATCATTAGTTGTAATTGTTGCAAATGGCGGATGTGCTGATGAAATAATGGAGGTTATTAAGCTTGATGGTGCTAGAGGTGGTACCATTATAAATGGTAATAGTAGTGTTTCTACAAATGCTGAAAAGCTTTATGGTATTTCTATTCATAAGGAAAAGGATTGTATTTTAGTTATCGTTGATTCAAATATAAAAAATAAAATATTAAAAAGTGTTTATGACCTAAATCAGGCACATAATTTGGGAGCAATTGCCTTCTCAATGCCTATTTCGGATGCTTCTGAAAATCTTTTGAAGCAATATTCACCAGAAGAAGAGTAAAAAGGATGATTGAGTTCATCCTTTTTTTCAAAAGAACATTTATGAAAGCAATTTTCAGCAAACGCTTTCAAAAAAATGTTGAAAACCGTTTTCATACGTGATATACTAATGATATAGATTTTGAATTTATGAGGTGATAAGAATGTCAAATGCTACAATTTATGATGTTGCTGGTAAAGCTCAGGTTTCTCTTGCAACTGTATCAAGAGTTTTGAATAATCCTGACAAGGTTAATGAATCAACAAGAGAAAGGGTGCTTGCCGTTATAAAAGAATTGGGATATCGTCCTAACGCTATTGCGAGAGGTTTAGCATCTCGTAAAACGACTACTGTTGGTATTGTTTTATCTGATGTTACAAGAGCGTCAACCTCTCAACTTTTAGGTGGTATTATTGATATTGCTAAAAAGTACAATTATTCAGTTAAATTATTTTCAATAACTGGGGAGCTTGATTTGGAAGAAACAATTAGAACTGTAGTTTCTGAGCAGGTTGATGGCATCCTTTTCTTAGATGACGAGCTTGCTGCTGAACAAATGGAAAATATTCGTAAGCAATTTAGTGATGCAAACATTCCTATGGTTTTAACAAATGTTTTACTAGATAATCCTGAAGTGCCTAGTGTAGCCGTAGATTATAAAAAGGCAGCATATGATATTACTAAAAAGCTTATTAATGCAGGTAGAAATGATATCTATCTTCTTTCAACTGTAAGGAGATATTCTGTTAATGAGGAAAAGGAAGCAGGTTATATTGAGGCTATGAAGGAAGCTGGCCGTGAGCCAAAGGTATTTAAAACAAGCGGGGATATTCAAATTAATACAGCTCATTTCGAAGAATACTTTAAATCTAATAAGGTTGACGCAGCCATTGCTGTAAGAGATAGTATTGCGGTATCATTCATGAATGTTATTGAAGATTTAGGATTAAATGTTCCAACTGATTGTGCAGTTGTAGGATTTCAAAATACTAAGTATGCTAAATTATCAAGACCTACTTTGACTTGTGTTGATACACCAGTATATGATATCGGTGCGGTTGCGATGCGTCTTTTAACAAAGATTATGACAAATGAGGAAGTAGATAATACTAAAATTAAGCTTCCTTATACAGTAATTAGAAGAAAATCAGCTTAAGACTTGACAGTCTTAGCTTTTTTCTTTATAATGTAGGCAACTTAACTGATGAAAAGAACTTAGTAAAGAACTAGTATTTATATTAGAGAAATCCTGGCTGGTGAAAAGGATGAGGACTAGTTGCTTGAATTACAATCTTGGAGGTTAGACGTATGCCTGCGTTAAAGGTTTGAGGTGCAGAATCGTTGATTCTGAACTAAGGTGGTACCGCGATATATTCGTCCTTAGATTGAGGGCGAATTTTTTTTATTTTTAGGAGGAAAAATTATATGGGTATTTATGAAGAACTTGAATGGCGTGGTTTAATTAAGGATGTATCTGATCCTTCATTAAAAGAAAAACTTAATAAAGGTGGAATGACTTTTTATATTGGTACAGACCCAACCGGTGATTCCCTTCACATTGGTCATTTTTCAAGCTTTTTAATTTGTAAAAGATTAAAAGATGCTGGTCATCATCCTATTTTACTTGTTGGTGGAGGAACTGGCCTTATAGGAGACCCTAAACCAGATAGTGAAAGACCGATGATTACTTATGAACAAGTAAACCACAATTTTAATTGCTTAAAGGCTCAAGCAGAAAAGCTATTTGGCTTTGAGGTGGTAAATAACTATGATTGGCTTAAGAATATTTCATTTATTGATTTTTTAAGAGATTATGGTAAATTCTTTAATGTTAATTATATGCTTCAAAAGGATATTATTGCTCGTCGTTTAGATGAAGGAATTACTTATACTGAATTTTCATATATGATTATGCAAGCAATGGATTTTTGGTATTTGAATAAGCATCGAAATGTTGAACTTCAGGTTGCAGGACAAGACCAATGGGGAAATATTACAGCTGGTATTGAGTTGATTCGTCGTAAAGAGGGTAAGGAGGCTTATGGCTTTACAATGCCTCTTTTAACTAAGAGTGATGGTACTAAATTCGGTAAAACTAATGGTAAGGCTATTTGGCTTGATATTAATAAAACCTCTGCTTACGAAATGTATCAATTCTTTATCAATTCAGAAGATACTAAGGTAATAGATTATTTGAAGTTCTTAACATTTCTTTCTAAAAAGGAAATCGAAGAACTAGATAAAAAGAACCAAGAGGCACCTCATTTAAGAGAAGCACATCAAGCTTTAGCTCGTGAAGTAATTACGTTTATTCATGGTCGTGATGCTTATGATGAGGCTGTAAAGATTTCACATGCCTTATTTAGCGGTGATATTAAAGCCTTAACTGCAAAAGAAATTGAAATGGGCTTTGGTGATTTGCCATCAATTAATTTACATGATAATTTAACTTTAGTTGACGCTTTAATTGAGGCTTCACTTGCTAAAAGTAAGCGTGAAGCACGTGAATTTATTCAAAATGGTGCTGTAAGCCTTAATGGCGATAAATGCCAAGATCTTGAGCATATTTTAAGTACGTCCGATGCAATTGAGGGTAAATTCATTGTTATCCGTCGTGGAAAGAAGCTATATGCACTAATTAAATGTTAATTGAGGGATTAATTTCCCTCTTTTTTCATATTTTAAATACTTTTCTTATAAAATTAATTGGTGAGAATTATAAAAACGATTAACTATGATATTATTAAAAATAATTTAGCCCGTCTTTCTTTAAATACCTTACTTGTTCTAAAGGATGATGCTTATGGATGTGACTTGAAAAAGGTTTTAGCTATTTCTTATCAAATGGGCTTTCGTTTTTTTTGTGTTTTAAATGCTATTGATGCAAACTATATTGTATCTAAATATAGTGATTCATATGTTCTCATTTTAGGAAAAGAAAAAACAATATCTATAACAAAAAGAGTTTTTTTAACAGTAGAGGGTGAGTCTGATTTTTCTTTTTGTAAAAAATATAATATGCCTTTTCATTATAAGATAAAAAGTAAAATGAATCGGTTTGGTAATAAAATAGATGATAATATTGTTAAAAATGATTTGTGTATGGGAATATATGCGCATATTGGTTATTATGATAAGAATAAAATCAAACAAGAAATAAAAGCTTTTTCTAATCAAATAACTAATATTAATCATAAGCTTATTCATCTCGGAGGTTCTCATCTTAAGGGTACTTTAGATAATATATCTTTAAGAGTAGGAATGGCGATTTACGATGGTGCAATTAGTCTTTTAGGAAAAATTGTTAAGGTCTTTAAACTTAAAGCAAATGAATCCTTAGGATATAATGATTCTTATATTGCTAAAAAGGATATTTTAGTTGGCATTGTAGATGTTGGCTATAATTCGGGACTTAGTAGTTATTTGCATCACAAGGTATTTATAAAAAATAATTATTATAAAATGATTGGAATTAAATGTATGGACTTTAGTTTTATTGAAATAGATGGTAAAATAAAGGTAGGAGATGAGGTTGAGCTTTTAGGACCTCATTTAAAGATCGAAGAACTTGAGAAAAAAGAGAACAAATCAAGGTACGAGCTATATGTGAATTTGAAATAGTTATATGCAGGTGAAAATATGTATTATGTTTTATTTAATCCTAAATCAGGAAATGTTAAAGAAAAAAGCTTATTAAGATTAGAAAAATATTTTAAAAAAAGAAATTTGAATTATAAGATGTTAAATTATCTTGATTATAGTTTTGAGGATATAGATGTTTTAACAGAAAAAGATTTTTTAGTTTTAGCTGGTGGTGACGGCACAATCAATCATTTTCTTTCCGAAGAAAAAAGAGATAAAATTAAAGCTAAAATATTGTTATATAAAGCTGGAAGTGGTAATGATTTTGCAAGAGAGCATAAGGGCTTTTTAGTTGATATAACAGAAGAGCTAAAAAAAGCCCCTTATTATCTTATAAATGATAACAAGCACTATTTTATTAATGGTGTTGGTATGGGCATCGACGCGGCTGTATGTGATGCAGTTAATCTTCATAAGGATGGTAGTTACTTTAAAACCGCTGTTAATATTTTTAAAACATTTAAGCCCTATGTCCTTAAAATTATAGTTGATGGAAAGGAATATATTTATAATGATGTTTTCTTTTTTGTCGCAATGAACGGAAAGTATATTGGAGGAGGAATGAAAATAGCTCCTGAGGCTAACAGAAATGATGATATTTTAGAAATATATATTATTAAAGCTAAAAGCTATAAAAAAATTATTCCTGTATTTCCGCTTATTTATTTAGGGCTTCATAAAATAGCAAGAAGTAATGTTGTTCATCTAAGAGGTAAAAATATAAAAGTTTCTTTAAGTGAAAAGCAAATGATGCAGGCTGATGGTGAGGTTGTGCATGACCTGTCAAATATTGAAATTCACTCTAATTAGCTTGGGGACCTTTTATTATTTCATTTTCATTAACATTATGTAAAACGGTAGCGTTGGCGCCGATTTTAGCATTTTTTCCAACCCGTATATTACCAAGAATTACTGCGTGACATCCGATTATGACATTGTCTTCAATGGTTGGATGTCTTTTTTCTTTAGTGTTTTTATTTGCTCCGAGTGTTACTCCGTGATAAATAGTGACGTTATTGCCAATAATGGATGTTTGACCTATTACAACACCAAAGCCATGATCAATAAAAAGATTTTTACCAATTTTAGCACCAGGATGAATTTCAATTTGATAGTGATGCTTACAAAAAGAGGTAAGTAAAAAGGCTAGAAAGAAGAAATGCATTTTATAAAAGAAATGAGCTATTTTATAAATGAATAAGGCTTTAATACCTGGATAAAATAAAATTGCAAATAAAAAATTATGATAAGCGGGGTCTCTTTCCTTAATTGATTTAAAATAATTCATAATTACACCTATAATATAGTATATGAAATTTTATTCACAATGTTAATCTCGAAAAAATAAAATTAATAATCAAAATAATGATATTATACATGAATTATATTCGATACAAAGCACACCTAATTCATTTTTTAATTTTAAAAGCAAGGTATCTTGAATTGAAATTAAAATTATTAAAAATGGCACAATACTGAATTTAATGCAATTATATCAAAAAAATAACAACATAAAATGCAGTGATAACGTTTTCATAGAAGAAAAAATAAAATAATAGTTGAAATGAATTAATCCTTGTGGTATTATAATGACAACAAAAACAAAGAAGGAGCGGATAGCATGAAGAAAGTTTTAGTTAAAAAGTTTTTAGCTGCAGGTTTGGTTGCAACTGCAGCGTTAGGATTTACATCATGTAAGAAAGATGCCGAGGATCCTAAAGAGTACACTTATAGAACATCTACAACTGTATCTCCATCAAATTGGAATGAATTAACATATCAGGACAATAATGATACACAAATTATGAATTATTTGAAAAGTTCATTTTTCGAGTTTAATTATAAATTTGATTCAGATGGAAATGTTACTGATGGTTACACTGTTGAGTATAGTGCAGCAACTGCGCTAAGGGATGTAACAAGTACCTATGCGGGAAACAATAAATATAATGTTCCAACAACTGCAAGCAAGGGTTATGCATATGAGATAACACTAAGAAATGATTTGAAATGGAATGATGGTACAGCAATTAAGGCTGAAGATTTCGTTTATTCAATGAAAGAACAGCTTAATCCATTATTTAAAAATTTTCGAGCTGATTCATTCTATAATGGATCAACTGTAATTGCTAATGCAAAGGGCTATGCATACCAAGGAAGTAAAGGTGTATATGGTGGAGACACTGTTTATGGAACTTATTCTGAGGATCTAGATTCTAAGCTTGTTTGGCAACTTGGGCCTAAAAAGGATAACCAAGAAGGTGTTGGAAGCTTTAGAAGTAGTTTTGGTTTATCTGCAAAGTATGATCTTGCAGCAACTGTTGCAGCTTTAGCAAATTATGGTTTTGATGCAACTGTTTTAACAAACATGGAAGGAAAAACAATTGCAGAGATTAAAGCTGATGCAACAATGAAAGCACAACTTGATAAGTATGTTACTTGGTGGGAAGAAGGAAATGATGGTATTCTTGATGTTACTGTAGTTGACTATACATTCCCAGAAGTTAATTTTGAAAATGTAGGTATTTTTGCAAGTGGTGATTACAAATTAGTTGTTGTTCTTGATAAGGCTTTAAGCCTATTAAACGATGATGGATCATTATCATATAAGGCTGCTTATAATTTTAATAGCTTACCTCTTGTAAAGAAGGATTTATATGAAGCAAATAAGGTCGCACCTAGTGGTGCAAATGCACTTTGGACTTCAACATATAATTCATCAGTATCTTCATCAGCAAGCTGGGGTCCTTATACTTTGACAGCATTCCAAGCAGGAAAGAATTATGTTCTTGAAAAGAATCCTAATTGGTATGGTTATAGTGATTCAAAGTATGATGGCCAATATCAAACAAATAAAATTGAGTGTGAAACACTTGATAGTTATAATTCACAATTGATGAAGTTTAATGCTGGTGAAATTGATGATATCGAAATTGATTCTTCTGTAGCTGCAGATTATAAGAATTCTGAACAAGCAATTTTCACACCTGGTGATTTCGTACAATCATTACAATTACAATCTAATGCTGAGGCTTTAAAGAATAATCAAAGTGCCGGCATAAATAAGTATATACTATCTTATAGTGATTTCCGTAAAGCATTGTCATTATCAATTGACCGTGCAGCATATACTGCAACTTGCACAACAAGCTCAAAAGCTGGATATGGTTTATTCAACTCAATGCATTATTATGATGTTGCAAATGGATCAACAAAGGCAGATGGTGGAGTTTATAGAAATACAATTCCTGCTATGAAGACTTTACTTGATTCATATGGCGTTTCTTATGATGCATCAAATGAAGAAGATATTAAGGCTAAATATAAGACTGTAACTGGATATGATTTAGATCAAGCGAAGAAGTTATTTGAAAAGGCTTATAAAGAGGCTTTAGCAAATGGCGATATTTTAGCAACAGATAAGATTGTTCTTAAATATGGTGCTTCTGCAAATACTGAAGCAGTACAAAGAATGTTTAAATTCTTTGATAATGCATTCAAAGAGGCTGTAAAAGGTACTAGTCTTGAAGGAAAGCTATCACTTGAATTTGATGCAAGTTATAGTACAAAATGGGCTGATGAATTTAAAGCTGGTTCATATGAAATTTGTGCCGGTGGTTGGACTGGTGCAGCTTGGGATCCAGGATATTTCTTACTTGCTTATCTATCTCCAGATTATATGTATTCAAAAGCATGGGATACTTCAACTGAAACAATGACATTCACTATGCCTGGTAAATATATTAAGGAAACAAGTACTACAATTAAGGGCTTAGAAGCTGGTAAAGACTTTACTTCAACAATGCCATTAATGGACTGGTATAATCTTCTTAATGGTGAATGGGGAGATGGCTTCATGGAGTCAGATGGACGTGTATTATTAATTGCAGCACTTGAAAAAGCAATTCTTGAAAAATATTACACAGTTCCAGTTGCAAATCAATTTAGTGCTTCAATGATTTCTTATAAGATTGAATATAAGTCAAGAAATTATAATACATTTATGGGTTATGGTGGAGTAAGATATATGACTTATAATTATACTGATATGGAATGGAATAATTATGTAAAGAGCCAAAATAGTTCAATTAACTATAAAGGCTAATTAATTATTTAAATTAATTGATATTACTTAGTGGGGCAGGTATAATATACTTGTTCCACTATATTGTTTTAAAAAGAAAGGAGACGATATATTATGTATATGTTTAAATATATAATGAAGAGACTAGGACTATTATTAATGACATTCGTAATTATTGAAATAATATGCTTTGTTTTAATTAAATTACTGCCAATAACAATATCCCTAGCACCTGGTCAGGATAGAGCAATATTGGAAGCTCAGCTACAAGCAAGAGGCTATTATGATCCTATTCCAGTTCAATTGATTCATTATGTTAAAAGAGTTTTTCAAGGAGATTTTGGTGTTGGTGTAAACCTTGCGGAATATAGAAATAAGCCGGTATGGGATGTGTTTATTTCAAAATTACCTCCAACAATTTTAATTAATGTATATTCCTCAATTTTTGCAATTCCTCTTGGTATTGGATTGGGAATTTTAGCAGCTTTGAAAAAGAACAAATGGCAAGATCATACCATAAGTACTTTGGTTATGCTTGTTATTTCAGTACCATCTTTTGTTACAGCCTTTATTATTCAATATTTTATGTGCTTTAAATGGGGCTGGTTTCCAATAACAATGAATCCTGGTACAAAATATTTTTCATGGTCAATGTTTAAATCAATGCTTCCCGCAGTTATTTGCTTATCATTTGGTTCAATTGCAGGATATGCTAGATTCACAAGAGCTGAATTAACAGAAGTTTTAACTAGTGAGTATATGCTTCTTGCAAGAACAAAGGGTCTAACAAAAGCTCAGGCTACAGTTCATCATGCATTAAGGAATGCGATGGTTCCAATTTTCCCATCTATCGTTGGTGAATTCATATCAGTATTAAGTGGCTCTTTGATTATTGAAAAAATATTTTCAATTCCTGGAGTTGGTGGATTATATTTAAGTGCAATTAATTCACAGGATTATGATTTTTTCATGTTACTTTCGGGATTTTATATTTTAATTGGATTAGTAGCTTCAATTGTTATTGATTTGAGTTATGGAATTATCGATCCAAGAATTAGAATGGGGGCAAAGTAAAAATGAAACCAGAAGAATATGTAATTGAAAAAGATAAGTTTGTTTTTGCTGATCCTGATAGAAAAATTTCTGATAAAGAGCTTGCAACAAAGCCTGTAGGATATTTTAAGGATGCACTTAATCGTTTTACTAAAAATAAAGCTTCTATAGTAGCCTTCTTTATCATCGTTTTCTTAATTTTATTTGCTTTGTTTGGCCCAATATTTACTAAATACACAGTATCATATAATGATGCAAGAATGAGCTATTGTCTTCCTAAAAGTAAATTATTTTCTAAAATGGGTATTTGGGATGGTACATCAAAAAAGGATACTTTACAATATGATTTTTATTTGAATTATGCAATTGGTGTAGAAACAGGACACAATGCTGTTAAAAATCAAGAATATGAAACATATACAACTTTAAATCCAGCGAAAAAAGAAGTAACACATTATGTATATCGTCTAGATTCATATTATAAATTAGGCGTTGTTTATATGGATTTAAGTGAGAGTGAATATAAGCAGATTCAAGCTTATCAAAATGAAACTAAAAAACAAGTTATTTATCCAATGACTGATGAAGAATTAAGACCTCAAAACATTAAAGATGAAAATAATGCTAATTATTGGTTTAAGACTAAGGATGTTTCAGGAAATTCAGCACCAGTATTAGATTCTAATGGAAACTATATTCATATTTATTTAAAAAATTATGCTGATGATGATTATAATAGTTTAAGAATTAGTGGTGATGATGGTACTTATGCCTATGCAACTAAAAATCAAACTGGCTATAGTGTTAGAATAAGCTACTATGATTACTATGTATATTATCATTCATATGTTTTAAAGGATGGTATAACAGAACCTTCTTTCTTATTTGGTTCAACTCATTCAGGACAAGATATTTTCACTTGTTTAGCTCATGGTGCAAGATTTAGCTTCTTACTTGCTATTTGTATTTCCGTTGTTAACCTTTTTGTAGGTGCTATTTATGGTGCAATCGAAGGATATTATGGAGGAAAGATTGACTTAATAATGGAACGTATTGTAGAAATTCTAAGTGCAGTTCCATTTATGGTAGTAATTACACTATTGAAATATCATATGGGAACATCAAGTCAGGTTCTTGTATTGTTTATTGCATTCTTTTTAACCGGATGGATTGGTATGGCAAGTAGAACGCGTATGCAGTTTTATCGTTTTAAAAATCAAGAATATGTTTTAGCAGCACGAACTTTAGGAGCAAGTGATGCAAGAATTATGTTCAAGCATATATTTACAAATGCTATTGGTACTCTTATTACTAGCTGTGTATTAATTATTCCAAGTACAATTTTCTCAGAAACAAGTCTTAGTTATTTAGGAATTATTAATTTGAATACAGGTAATTTAACTAGTATTGGTACCTTACTTGCAAATGCTCAACCATACTTGTCTTCATATCCATATATGATTGTTTTCCCAGCTGTATTTATTTGTTTATTGATGCTAAGCTTTAATTTATTTGGTAATGGCTTAAGAGATGCATTTAATCCATCACTTAGAGGATCGGAGGAATAAAATTATGAATAAGAAAATTGAAGTTAATAATTTACAAATTTCCTTCCGTACCCAAAATGGTAGCGTAAAGGCTGTTAGAAATATATCATTTGATTTGAATGAAGGTGAAACACTTGCCATTGTAGGTGAATCAGGCTCAGGTAAATCAGTAACCAGTAAAGCTATTATTGGTATTTTAGCACCTAATGCTAGTGTCGATGGTGGAGAAATTATTTACGATGGTCATGATTTGCTTAAAATAAGTGAAGAGGATTTCCACAAGATTAGAGGTAACAAAATCTCAATGATTTTCCAAGATCCTATGTCTAGTTTAAATCCAATTATGAGAGTTGGTCGTCAATTAACGGAAGCGATGATTTATAATGCTAAGTCAACAGCTAAAAGTTCACGAAAATCTTTTAATAAAATACTACATTATTTAAATGAAAACTTAAATAAGGTCTTTTCTTCACCTGAAGAGATTGAACAAAATAATAAGATGTGTAAAACGTTTGATGGTTTTTGTATTGAATCGACTCGAATTGAATTAGCATATAACAATGCATGTTCAAATTTGCTTGGCCTTGTTACAAGTATTGATGGCTATTTATTTTTAATCGATAAGAAACAACCAATTAATATTATTAAAAGCTTAAAGGCAATAAAAAAACAGTTAAAGGGAACAAAAAATGAATTTTTAGTTTCTGAAGAAAAAATTGATGAGTATTCATTAGCTATTGATTCATTATGTGAAACTTATACTGAACATGATGATTATGCTGCTGTTATTGACTTGATGACAAATATTAAGGAATATTTAGAGAAGGTTGAAAATGCAACAAAGCCTAATTTCTTTACGCTAGGATATTATCGCTATAAAAATAAAGAAAGTGATATTTCTAGCTATTCAATTGAAGAATTGAATAAAATGACGCGTAAGTACATCGATGATGATTTCATGCTACATTTTCTTGAAAAAACAGCTAAAGCTATGGAATATAGTAATGCAAATGCTCTTGAATTAAAGAAAAATGCTTTAGAAAAGGCTAAATCATTCTTGACGCTTGTTAGTGGAGATTTAACAAACAAAAAAGAAATTTTTGAAGCTGATATTGAACTATATCAAAGCGTTTATGCGGCTATCGATAAGCTTGAGCTTGTGAAGGATAGTGCACAATATTCCTTTAGAGATGCAAGTAAATCTTTACTACATCGATATTATGAAGCACTTATAACTAATCCTAAAAATGAGAAGAAGCATGAGCGTCAATTAGCTAAATATAATAAACTTGTCGAAAATGGAAAAAAGCCTACTTGGAAAGTTACACCAGCTATGCTTGTTGATTTAAAACTTGCACAAGAAAATATTATAAATTTAGTTAAACGTTTAATTGAAAGTCTTGAAAATGATTTTACTCGTGCTAAGAAAAATTATAATGAGGTTGCGATTGCCTTAGTTGATGAATTTAAGGCTGAGGCTGCTAAGGTTGTATATAAAGTTACTAAGAAAATGGCCAAAGCACAAGCAATTAAACTTCTTGAGGAAGTTGGTATATCTGAACCAGCTATACGTTATAAGCAGTATCCATTTGAGTTTTCAGGAGGAATGAGACAAAGAATTGTTATTGCAATCGCTCTTGCTTCAAATCCAGATGTACTTATTTGTGATGAGCCAACAACTGCTTTGGATGTTACTATTCAATCACAAATTTTGGAGTTAATTAACAAACTAAAAGTGGAAAGAAAATTATCAATTATATTTATTACTCACGATTTAGGTGTTGTTGCCAATATGGCTGACCGAATTGCTGTAATGTATGCTGGAAAAATTGTTGAGTATGGTACAGCGGATGATATTTTCTATGATCCTAGACACCCATATACATGGGCATTATTAAGTAGTATGCCAGACCTTGATACAAAAGAAAAGCTTGAGGCGATTCCTGGCACACCACCTAATATGATTTATCCTCCTAAGGGTGATGCATTTGCAGAACGTAATAAATATGCTCTTGATATTGATTTTGAAGTTGAACCACCTTTATTTGAGGTTTCTAGTACTCATTATGCAGCAACGTGGTTGTTACATCCAAATGCACCGAAGGTTAATCCACCAAAAATTATTACAGATCGTATTGAACGTATGAAAGGAGCTCATCATGAATAATGAAAATAAAAAAGTATTATTAAAAGTAGAGCACCTTGAGCAATACTTTAAGCTTGGTAAAAAAACGCTTAAGGCTGTTGATGACGTTAATTTTGAAATATATGAGGGTGAAGTGTTTGGTTTGGTTGGTGAGTCTGGCTGTGGAAAAACAACAACTGGACGTTCAATCATTAAACTTTACGATATTACGGGAGGATCAATTTATTTTGATGGCTCTCGTATAGCAGCCGGTATTAATGAATATAAAGAAGCTATTGCAAATGCAAAAAATGAATATCGTAAAATCGCAAAAGACATAAATCAACAATTAAAAACAGCTTCAGAGGATGAAAAAGTATCATTATCTAATAAATTATCTGATGCTAAAAGTAAGTGTGATGATGTTGTAGCAAAGAATGTTGAGGAAATTAAAAAGGCTAAATACGATCATAAAAATTGTGATAAGGAATTTGCTGCCCATCAGGTTGAACTTGTCAAAGAAAAATATGCTCCTTTGCTTGAAAACCTTGATTCTAAATCAGATGAAGAAAAGGCAGAAATTATGGAAAAATATAATGAAGAAATACGCCTTGCTAAAAAGGACCGTATTATGAATAAAATGCAAATGATTTTCCAAGATCCAATTGCTTCTCTTGATCCTCGTATGACTGTTCATGACATTATCGCTGAAGGACTTGTTGTTAGAGGTATTAGGGATAAGAAATTTATTGATAAAGAGGTATATCGTGTTCTAGAACTAGTAGGTTTAGTGCCTGAACACGCATCTCGTTATCCTCATGAATTTTCAGGTGGACAACGTCAGCGTATTGGTATAGCTCGTGCTATAATTTTAAATCCGCAACTTATTATTGCAGATGAACCGATTTCTGCTCTTGACGTATCTATTCAAGCACAGGTTATCAATCTTTTAAATGAATTAAGAGACAAAATGGGCTTAACGACTTTGTTTATTGCTCATGACCTTTCAGTTGTTAAATATTTTTCAGATCGAATTGCAGTAATGTATTATGGAAAGATTGTTGAAATGGCATCTAGTGATGAGTTATTTAAAAATCCATTACATCCATACACTAAGTCATTATTATCGGCTATTCCACTTCCAGATCCTCATTATGAAAAGAAACGTAAGAGAATCATTTATAATCCGTTGATTGATCATGATTATTCAATTGATAAGCCTCAAATGCGAGAAATTAAACCAGGACATTTAATTTATTGTAATGAAACTGAGTTTGAACTATACAAAAAAAATTTGAATGATTAAATAGGTGTTAGCATGAAAAAGTTTTTTGATTATTTTATTCCTACTATAATAGGATTAATGTTTGTTATATTAATATGCTGTTTGAAAAATGTATTCAAGCTTGAAACATCAAAAGAAGTTTTTCATGTCTTAGTAGATGCCTTTTTTGCTGTTGGATGTGTTATTTTTTGCTTGGGAGCTATTGCCTATTCAGCCAATAAAGGTGCTTTTACAATGCTAGGATATAGCATGAAAAGATTTATTTCTTTGTTTTCTAAAAAAATGGATAGTTCTATTTCAAGATCATATGCGGAATATCGAGCTCAAAAGTTAGACAATCCTAAACCTGTTTTGCATTTAATTATTGTTGGTACAGTTTATATTGCAATTTCTTTAGTACTGTTGATATTTTATTATAAATAAAAAGGGAGCCTTTGTGTGAAGAGTACCCTTAAAGTTGGACTAGAGTAAAATCTAGAAAGACTTAGGGGTATTTTTTTATGAAATTAAAAGATGAAGATATTAAAGAAATAGCAAG
>MNRZ01000055.1 GCA_001916215.1 Clostridium sp. CAG:307_30_263 | reverse complement strand
ATCATATAGATAAGCGGTCCGCTAAATGTAAACAATGACATAGCACCTACAACGATTGCCGTATGTTTGAATATTACACATAACATAAGTGTAATTCCGATAAATGCTCCCATAATCATACAATTTAGTCCTGCAATTTTCAGCATTGGAAACAGTTGTATTGGAATATTAAATTTCGCACATTCTATTATAAATGCAATCATAATAAATGAAAAGTATAGAAATATACTGGTAATCGAAATCACAATATATTTCGCAACAAAAAACTTAATTCGGCTTTGTCCGCTTGCGATTGCAATTTTAATTGTTGAATCCGTATATTCTCTTGAAAAGAAAATGACAGAAAATATAAGAACAATCAGCCAGAAAAATACAGTATAAGATGTGGCTGTCCTTATTATTTCTTCAATCAATGGGTGTGCTGTATCGCTATAAGCACGAGCAAGAAATCCAACAGTTTCTCCTATTTTCCATGTTTCGTCTAAACTTGAACTTGATGCCACAAATTGTTGCTGACCGCCTATGGAGAAAATTCCAAAGACTGCTAAAATCAAAGCAAAGGTTAAGTACAATGCCTTTGTATGAAATAACTTATAAAATTCTGCTCTTATTTGATTAAACATTTTTTCGTCCCCCTATTAGATTTTCAAAGTATGTTTCCAAATTTTCTCCTTGCACAGAAATTTCATCAATAATAACTCCATTACTGGATAGTAATTTAGAAATCATTCTTACATTATCTAAGCACTCGTATATCCGAATAGAATTATCGGGGTAAACGGAGTAATTGTTAATATTTCCCTTTTGCTCTAATAAAAGAGTGGTTTTTTGGATATTATCTGTCCTTAAACAAATATGGCGTTTACATTCTTCGTTTAATTCTTCGGTAGAAATTTGTTTCAAAAGTTCTCCTTTATGAAGAAATCCGTAACAGGTAGCAAGCTGATGTAATTCACTTAATATATGGCTGGATATTAAAATCGTTACCTCTCGTTCTTTTACTAATTTTTTAAGAAGTTCTCTTAATTCAATAATTCCTGTTGGGTCAAGTCCGTTGACGGGTTCGTCCAAAATCAAAAATTCTGGCTCGCCTAATAATGCAACGCCTAAAGCAAGCCTTTGTTTCATTCCTAAAGAAAAGTTTGCTACTCTTTTTTTACCAGCATTGGATAAGCCTATCAACTCTAGAGTATCGGTAATACATTTTTTATTTGGAATACCTCGTTGTATTCTTTGTACTTCCAAATTTTGAGAAGCTGTCATATCCTTATATAACGCAGGCATTTCAATCGTGCAACCGATTTTTGACCTTTCATGTTGCAGATTATCCTTATGTCCAAATAGGATAATTTCTCCCTCGCTCTTAAAATTAAGACCTGTTAATAACCTGATTAAAGTCGTTTTTCCTGCCCCATTTTCGCCTACAAGACCGTAGATTTCTCCTTTTGGAATAGTTAAGTTCACATTCTTTAAAGCATAGAAATCTTTATATTTTTTGCTTAGATTTTTTGTTTCGCATATAAATTTTGTCATTCTAAACACTCCTTTCTATGCCACTATATCTAATAAGTCTAAAGAAAATCTAAAGTTATTTAATTTTATAACCGATTCCCCAAATGGTTTGTATATAATCTTCATTTGTAATCGCCTTAATTTTTTTACGAATATGACTGATATGGGTATTTATCGTATCATCATCATAAGCATAAGTTTCATTCCAAATGGATTCATATAAATTTTGCTTTGAAAAAATTTTTTGCGGATATTGCAATAATAGTCTTAAAATCTTTAACTCGGTTGATGTAAAAGATACTAATACCTCTTTGATATAAACTAGAGAGTTATTGATTTCAATATCTCTATATGTCAAAGTATCATTTTGACAGGACGTATTTGAAGTCCTTTTCAAATTTGCTTCAATACGAGCAAGAAGCTCATGCAGGTCAAACGGCTTAGTCATATAATCATCAGCACCTAATTTTAATAAATCTATTTTTGTCTGTACCATTGTTTTGGCGGAAACAACAATGACAGGAGCGTTTGTAAATTTACGCAATCTCTGTAATACATCATTTCCATTTAACTTCGGTAACATAATATCAAGTATTATTAAATCTGGAACAAGCGATTTACATAATTCTATTCCCTCTGCACCATTCAAGGCATAATGAACGATATATTTATTATTTTCTAAGAATTTTGCAATCATATTGCAAATGTCTATATCATCTTCAATAATAGCAATTTTATTCATGTGATTTCATCTCCTTTAATTAGATATTGTATCATAAGGTTTTTATGCTATCCACATCAAACAAAGAAGTCTATGGTACATTTAGAAATTATTTAGAAATATACTTTATGATTTTGGAAAATAATTTTGATGTGTAAATCAAGGAGTATGTTTCATGGAATGTTTTAAAGAAATCTATCGGCTATAAATGGAAAAAGCAATCAATAAAATCGTTAATTAGATATATAAATTCATTCGCTCGTGCAAACAGTCTGTTTTGTGCGGGCTTTTTTCATTCTGGAAAAATTTTGGATTTTTTGAGTTCTCAACTTAACAAATCACACCTGCCGTTCCCTATATGGTGCGGAAAGAGGGAGAACCACTTTTCACGTCATAGCGGAAAGGGGGTGAGATTGATGAAACCGTCTGACTTCCAGAAAACAGTTCAATGCCGTTTTGAAAGTTGTTTGAAGAAAGTTGTCCGTCATGTTGTTAAGGACTACCAGCAGAAATTAAAACGACGACAAGAGAAAGAAACGCTCTTTTGCGAACTCCCAGAAATCGTTGTAGAAAATCTGGCTGTCTGGGACGATTATGAAACGGACTATACGATTTTCAATGTATGCGGTTACGATATTCGTGTTTATGATGATGAATTGGCAGAAGCCTTG
>MNRZ01000054.1 GCA_001916215.1 Clostridium sp. CAG:307_30_263 | reverse complement strand
CTCATCAAAAGAAACAAAATTTGTATCAGGAGCATATAAATTAGTAGAAGGAAAGCATTTAGAAAATGAAGATAAAAATAAAATCTTAATGCATAAAGACTTGGCTGAAAAAAATAATCTTAAAGTTGGAGATAAGATAAAAATAAAATCTAATTTATTTGATGCTGATAACGAGAAACATGCAGATGAAACAGTAGAAGTAGAAATCAAAGGTTTATTCGATGGGCATAATAGCGGTGGAGTAAGTGTAGCACAAGAACTATACGAAAATACATTAATTACTGATGTTCATACAGCTGCTAAAGTTTATGGTAATACAGAAGATACAGCTGTATACCAGGATGCAACATTCTTTGTAAAAGGTGATAAGAATCTTGATTCTACTCAATTTCAAACAAATTATTTGCTGGCTCATTAATATTTGCAGGAGTTGTAGTTTCATTATTACTATTATTATGGATGAATGCCAGAAAGAAGGAAATAGCAGTATTACTATCATTAGGTAAATCAAAATTAGAAATTTTTGGTCAATTCCTATTTGAGATGGTATTTATATCAATCCCCGCATATGCTGGTTCTTATTTCTTAGCTCAATATACAGCTGAAAAGCTTGGAAATAATATATTGAACAAGGTTACTGGCAATATAGCAAAACAAATAGGTAGACAATCCGCATCCAGTCAATTAGGTGGTGGGGCAGAAGCTGAAGGATTTAACAAGACATTATCAAGTTTAGATATAAATGTATTACCTAAATTCATAGTTTATGTAGTTATATTTATGAGTTTAGTACTTCTTGTATCTTTGATTATTTCTTCATTCAATACATTAAGAAGAAATCCAAAAGAATTATTAATCGACAATAAATAAAATTTTTGGTGCAAAAAAGCACCAAAAATTTTTTGCTTTTAAATACCCAATAATATGCTGTACAATATAAGCGAATAGGTTTAAGTGGAGGTATACATGAATATATTAACTGTTGAAGATGATAATATGATAAGAGAGGGAATAAGTGAATATCTTTCAGAATTTGGATATACTGTTATTCAGGCTAAAGATGGAAGAGAAGCATTGTCAAAATTTAATAGCGATATAAATCTGGTTATCTTAGATATTCAAATACCTTTTATTAATGGTTTAGAAGTGTTGAAAGAAATTAGAAAGAAAAGCTTTTTACCAATTCTAATCCTGACTGCATTTAGTGATGAAGAATATAAAATTGACGCATTTACTAATTTGGTAGATGGATATATGGAAAAGCCATTTTCATTGCCGGTCTTAAAGGCCAGAATAGATTCCTTAATTAAGGCAAAAGAACTAGAAGTATTAAAATGTTTATTGGATAATAATGGACAAGTGTTAACAAGAATGCAAATTATTGATTATGTATGGAAAGATAGCGAAGAAGCTCCTTATGATCGAGTAATAGATGTATACATAAAAGAACTTAGAAAAAAATTACAATTAGACTGTATAACTACTATAAGAAATGTAGGATACAAATTGGAGATAAAATGAAAAAATTAAAGATATTTCCCAAAATGTTCATACAAATATTTTCTGTTCTTGGAATAATAATTATATTAGTCCATTTATTAGTTTATTTTATCTTCCCTAAAACATATTTGGAGACGAGAAAAGAAAAGATCCATAATATTGCAGATGAAATTTCTGGTAATATGAATGGAAAAGAAATGAAATATATAGAACAAACTTTGGAGCTTTATTCGAAGAGCAGTGAAATAAAAGCATTTATAAAAGAAAAAAATAATAAAAATGAAATACAAATCAAAGATGATATAAATGTTAATTTAGAAAGCGATAGTAATTCTTTGATAATTGAAGAAAGAGAAATAAAGCTTAATGATGGTAAAAAAATAAATTTACAATTTGTTTCTACAGCTGATATGCAAAAAGATGCGAAAAATTTAAGCGTTAAATTTTTACCATATTCTTTATTAATATCAATTTCCTTTTCTGCTATTATTTCTTTAATTTATGCAAAATTAATAAAAAATAATATACAGGAAATAAAAATTGTTACTGATAAAATGAAGAAACTTGATAAAGAAACGCGATTAAAAGTTAGCTCTAATGATGAAGTTGGCGAACTAAAACAACAAATTAATGATTTGTATTCTACTTTATTAATAACGATTGACAATTTGGAATTTAAAAATAAAGAAATTTTAAAATTAGAAAAGTTAAAATATGACTTTTTTAAAGGTGCATCCCATGAACTTAAAACTCCTCTTGCCAGTCTTAAAATAATACTGGAAAATATGAAATACAATATTGGAAAATATAAAGATAGAGATACTTATATTAATGAATGTATTGAAATCGTTGATAGCTTGACCAAAAACATTTCTCAAATATTATCAGTTCATTCTATAGAAAACTTGAATAATGATGAAGAATATTTGAAAATAAATGATACATTAGAAGATATATTAGAAAAATACGAAATATTAGCAAATCAAAAGAAAATAACGGTCAATAATTACATATCAGATGAGAATATTTATATAGGAAAAACAGCATTAAAGATTATTTTATCTAATTTGATTAGTAATGCGATAAAATATACCGATGTAAATGGTGTAATTAATATTGGGATAGCTAATGATTGGTTATATATAGAGAATACATACGGTAACAATAAAATTAAGGATATGGATAAAATATTTGATGTAAAATTTGATTTAAATAAGGAAAATAGTAATGGATTAGGCTTGTATATTGTAAGCAATATCCTGAATAATTACAACATAGAATATAAAGCATTGCAGGATGAAGAATTTTTTATCTTTAAAATTAAAATGTGAAAAAATGGAGAAGGGGGTCTAGTAGTCATGGATATCGAAACATATAACAGAAGAGAGAAAATGCTAAAACTCCGTGAAGAACTGCTTGCAGTAGAAGAAGACAGAATGGCAGGCAGAACCGGAACAACGGTGGATGAATTAGATGCATACCTTGATGACATAATCGAAGAGGTGTAGTCTATGGCAGGTAATGAAACATATAAGGTGATTGTATCTGACCGTGCAAAGCAGATGCCTGGAACTCATATCCGATCTATGGCACAGGTCAATAAGGAGGCTGCCAGCGACAAGAAAAAAGAGATTGTTCAATCAGTATTTTATGGGTTAATCAGTCTGGAGGTAAGGAAGATGAAAAGTAAGAGAGCAATGTGGATATTCGCCGCAATTCCAATGATTGTTACAAGTATTGTTCTTCAGTTTATGCCTGATACAATACCTATGCACCATGATTTGGCAGGAAATACTGACAGATGGGGAAGTAAAATGGAAAGTTTTATATTCCCTATTATCATTTTACTTATTACATTATTTTGGAACATATTGATTTGCATATATGAGAAAAAGGCTGTTAAGTCCCAAAATGAAAAAGAACAGATGGAAGCAAGAACATCTGCGAAATTGTTGTCTATAGTTGGCATTTCCCAGGCGATTATGTTTGGGGTTTTGCATTATTTTATTCTCTATGCTTCTTTTCAACAAGCTATTGTTAATGGCTCGAAGGCAACAATTGATATTGCAAAAGTTTCTTGTATCTTATGTGGGATTATGCTCATTGTACTTGGAAATTATATGACTAAATCAAAGAAAAATGCAGTAATAGGGTTAAGGACAAGCTGGAGCATATTTAATGATAATACCTGGAGAAAAAGTAATCGATTTGGGGCAATATGTATTATCATTGCAGGAGGATTAACTGTTGTTACATCTGCTTTTGCGAACGGAATAATAAGTACAATTTTTTTACTATTATATATTATAGTGGCATCAGTATTAGCAGTGATTTACTCTAAAAAAGTTTATGATAATGAAAGAAAAAAGGAACAAAATATTTAGAGGGTGCCATTGTACAAATTCTGGTTGTGTGCTTTTTATTACACTATCAGTTTTCGTATTTTTTATTGAAAAAATGGATAATGTTGTGCTTCAAACTGTTATTTTTATACTTGCACTGTTTGTAGGGATTGCATGGGTTGAGTTTGAACATAACATAACAATTTATAAAATATTGATTTTGTATTGCCTTTGTCCGGACAAATGGATATAATATAGTTAGAAAACTCGAAAGGAGTGTTTACTATGGCAACAAAATCAGCAAATTTATACGCGCGCATTGAGCCTGATGTCTTAGCAGCATTAGGAATTCCTGCATCCAATGCAATAAATATGTTTTACAAACAAATTATTCTTCAAAGAGGACTTCCTTTTGAAGTGAAAATGCCATCCGCTCGTCCTGTAGACGTTAGTGCATTATCAGAAGCACAGATGAATGCAGAACTAGAGAAAGGATATGCGGATATGCAGGCTGGTCGTACAAGAACAGCAAAATCTGTTTTTGCTGATATTCGCAAAGATTACAATTTATGATTTATGATATCGTGATTTCAGATCAGGCCGAGATAGACCTTCGTGGAATCTTCGAATACATTGCTTTTGAACTGCAGGTACCAGAAAATGCAAGTGGTCAGCTTGATAGGCTTGAAGCATGTATTATGGATCTTGATCATATGCCAAAGAGATATCGACAATATGAATTGGAACCATGGAAAAGTCGACGCGTAGCACCAGTAGACAATTATCTTGTTCTATATATTCCGGATGATGATACACAAGTGGTTACGATTATCCGTGTTATGTACGGTGGACGAGATGTGGATACGCAATTAAAAAGATTTACAAAAACAAAATAATTTGAAAGCATCAATCAAAAATGGTTGGTGCTTTTTTCATGCTTGGAGAAATCTGGGCTTTTTTTATGCCCATTTTTACGGAACGAGGTATCGGCCATGACTAACAGAATCATGGGTATTACTGTCGAGATTGGCGGAGATACCACCAAATTACAGACTGCCCTAAAGGGAGTCAATGGACAAATTAAAAGTACGCAGCAACAGTTAAAGGATGTAGATAAGTTATTAAAGCTTGATCCTGGAAACACAGAGATGCTTGCATGTATTGCACAGGTCAAAGCTAAGAATGGAATCATAGAGCGTGAAAACTATGAAGATACAAGGATTAGTAATAATCTCAATCAGTATGCCAGGAAAGCAAATGAAACAGGAAAGCTGTATGAAGAGGATATTGCAGAAATAAAAAAGATGAATAATGAGCAAACAGAACTTTTGAAAAAGGTACTTGAAGCAGTTATTCATCTATATGAGGACGATTCAAAGAAGAGAAAGTGAATTGATAAAAAGCGTTAGCGTGGCTCGGCGGTTTATCCGCAGTTCAAGGGGATTGGGGGCGCAAGACGTCCGGTGGACGTCTGCTCTGCGCGGACCGGAGTGGAACGGAGACCTCCCCAACAAGCAAAAATGCGCCGGGTATATACCGGGGCACTGCTTGCCAATGAGCAAAAAAGAAAGGATTTCATTTATGATTAAAAATAAAGTGGTTATAAGAGAAAGAGATGCATGGAGTGATTTGGCGAATTTCATTGGGGAAATGGTTGCAAAGTATGCAGACGCAATGGAATTGAATCAATTACCGAATCCGGATTGTTATCTTCGCATGAAGAGAATGAAACAGTTGTACATGGAATTATACATAACGGAAAATATTGAGAAATTCAGAAGTATTATCATTCCTATTGAAAAAAATGCTGCGGGATGATAGAATAACCGTATAGACGGAAACGAAATTGATAAATACGGATATAAAACATAACGGAGGAACACACATGATTATCAGTGAAAGAATTTTTTACATAATGGAGCAGAAGAACATGAGTCAGTTGGAACTGTCGAGAAGAACCGGGATTGCAACAAGCAACATCAGTGACTGGAAAAAGAAAAAGACGAATCCAAAAGCAGACTGTTTGTTATCCATATGTGACGCATTGGATATTACACCGGAACAGCTTTTAACGGGTAAAGGAATTGATCCGGAGTATAAAGATGCGGATATGGATTATGAAGTTACCAGGTCGGATATTAAGATATTAAAGCAGATTCATAGCCTTGGAGACGATCAGTATAAAAGATTGATGGCGTATATGAAGGCATTGCAGAAACTGGAGCAGATGGAAAGCATTGTGGAGGAATAATGGAAGGAACAAAAGAATTGATTACTACAGATGCTATTCGGAGTAAGGTGTACATACTTCGTGGACAGCAAGTAATGTTGGATCAGGATTTGGCAGAAATTTATGG
>MNRZ01000016.1 GCA_001916215.1 Clostridium sp. CAG:307_30_263 | reverse complement strand
TAAATTATACTACAAAAAAAGGTTCATTCCCAGATTTTAATCTGAGTTTGAACCTCTTTTTTATTTTTAGAAGCTGTTTATTTTTTTACAGCCCCTTTATTCCTCTTCTGAATTATAAACTCCGATAATAAAATTTGATAAAAATAATACTAAGAAGGTTGTAATTACAATAAAACGATATTGATATTTTTGAGTTTTTACAATATCTAAAACATTGAAATATGAAAATGGATTAATATATTTTAAAAATGTTATATTAAATGCTTGTGACAGAATATTTATAAATTCAAATATAAATATTGTAATAATAGAAGGAGCGATAAAGCTTCTTTTTTTATTGATGAAAAGTCCAATTAAAGCTCCAAAAAGTAAGAATACAAGTTCCAGTAAAAAAATAGAAGAATCAATATAAAACATAATTTTAAAATTATATTTTTCTTTTATTATGATAATAAAAATAAAAGCTACAATATGATAAATAAGAGTAGAAGCTAAAAGAAGAACAATGCATGCAAGTATTTTTTGTTTAATAATGCTTACTTTATTAATTGGCTTTTTAAAATAGAAAGCATCAGCATCATCTTTTTTATCTTTTAAAATGCAAAAGAATCCTATAAAACTAGCAAATAGAGCGGCGATTATTAAAATAAAGTTTACTAATATAGCATAAAAATCATAAAAACTATAATTGCCATCAGTTTTAATTCCAAGTCCCTTAATTACAAATGATGGGAGATTATTTATAAAGCTTAAAAAGTTATCCTGTTTGTAAAAAGCACATTTGTATGCGATAAGTCCTAAAACTAGAATTATAAACATTATAGCAGTAAAAATTACCGAGGTCTTAAGACTTCTTTTCAAATCAAATTTAAAAATCATATTAAACACCTAATTGATAAATATCTTGCGGATAAATTTTTAGGCTATTAAGCTTTATTTTATTTAGTTTTGTAAGCAATGAATTAATATTACCATCATATTTAAATGCTACATTATTATTTGTAATAATGATATCATAGGCTTCGATATCATTTAAAAAATCTTTTATTTCTATATTAGAATCATATTCAAATGAAACAGATATTTTATTTTTTTTATTCTTTTTAAATTCACTTAATCCTTCATTAGTAAGTAAATAAATATGATCTGCAATATCAAGCCCATCATATTTTAAATTAGTTAAAATAACTGAAAAACCATTATCTTTAAGCTTAGTAATACATTTTATAATTTTAGCTACGTTAATATTTGAAATATTACTAAAAGGATCTTCTAGGATTAAAACCTCTGGTTCAAAAAAAATCGAATCGATAAAATTAATGATTTTCTTTTCTTCATAGGATAAGACTTTTATTTTTAAGTCTTTATCTAAGTTAAAAAAATTAAGTAAAGCTTCAAAGTTATTATTATAATCACCTTGATAAAATTTAGCACTATATTTAAAGTATTCTTCAATTGTCATATGCTTAAATGATGGAAGAGAGCTTGGCATATAGCCTAAGAAATTTAAAATATACTCTCTTTGTTTTTCAAGCTTATGTTCATAATAGGAAACTCCGGTATTTTTAGATTTTAGCATTTTAAGAATTAAAGAATGAATAAGGCTACTATCAGGTGATAAAATAACTGTGATTTCATTTGCATAGGCCTTAAATGAAATTTCTTGATTAACTTTTCTTAGATGCTGCTTAGATACATTTACTGCGATTCGCTCCATAATAATCACCTTTGCTATATTATAGCAAAAACAAAAAAATTAAACAACATTATTAAAAGAATGCAAATTGTGGTAGAATATAGATAGTTTTGAAAATAGGTGATTTTATGAACGATAAAGAAAGAATGGAAGAATTAGTTAAAATTCTTGATAAGGCTAATAATGATTATTATGTTTTAGATGCTCCTACAATGGAGGATTATGAATATGATAAGCTTATGGTAGAACTTACTAAGCTTGAGGAGCTTCATCCTGAATACAAGGATCCAAATTCACCAACCTCAAGAGTTGGAGGAGAGGCTTTAAAAAAGTTTGAATCGGTTACACATGATGTACCAATGATGAGCTTGGCAGATGCTTTTAGCTATGATGAGCTTAGAGAATTTGATCAAAGAGTTCGTAAAATATGCCCCGATGCTTGTTATGTATGTGAGCTTAAAATTGATGGTCTTTCTGTATCATTAAAATACGAAAATGGACGTCTTCAAAGAGCTGCTACTAGAGGTAATGGTGTAAAGGGCGAAAATATTACAAGCAATGCTAAAACGATTAAGTCTATTCCATTAAGTTTAAATGTACCACTTACTGCTGAGGTAAGAGGTGAGATTTTTATGCCTAAAAAAAGCTTAATTAAGCTTAATTTAGAGCGTGAGGAAAATGAAGAGGAGCTATTTGCTAATTGTCGTAATGCTGCTGCGGGGTCTATTCGTCAGCTAGATCCTAAAGTGACTGCTAAAAGAAATCTTGATGTATTTCTTTATTATGCTACTTCTGGTGTTAATGTTAATAATCAATATGATGCATTATGTAAAATGAAAGAACTAGGTTTTAAGGTCAATCCAAATTTTAGGTTATGTAAAAATATTGATGAGGTAATTGCTTATATTGAACAAATGGGTCAAAAACGTGATCTACTTCCCTATGATATTGATGGTATTGTATTAAAGGTAAATGATTTTAAAGAGTATGATGAAATTGGTGTAACTGCTAAATATCCTAAATGGGCAATTGCCTATAAATTCCCACCTGTTGAGGTTCATACAAAGCTTAATGATATAATCTTTCAAGTAGGTAGAACCGGAAATATTACACCTGTAGCTTGCTTTAAGCCTGTATTAGTTCAAGGATCTGTTATTGCAAGAGCAACCCTTCATAATGAGGATTTTATTAAGGAAAGAGATATTCATATTAATGATACAATTGTAATTCGTAAGGCTGGAGATGTTATTCCGGAGGTTGTTAAAGCTATACCAGAAGAACGAGGTAAAGACGCAAAGCCTTTTTTGATGATTAAGGAATGTCCTTGTTGTCATATGCCTTTAGAGCGTAAGCCTGGTGAGGCTGATTATTATTGCGTTAATCCTTTATGTGATGAAAAAAGAATAAATAGTCTTATTCATTTTGCATCTAAGCCTGCCTATGATATTGATACATTAGGAGAAAAGCTTGTAAGAAGCTTATATGAAAACAAATTAATTCAAGATATTCCCGATATTTTTACGCTTAAGGACCATAGACTTGAGCTTGAGGCCCTAGAAAGAATGGGAAAGAAGAGTATTGATAAGCTATTAAATGCGATTGAAGAATCTAAGAAGCAGGATTTATCTCGTTTAATTTTTGGACTTGGCATTAGGCATTGTGGTGCTAAGGTTTCAAGAATCTTGGCTAATCATTATAAATCAATGGATGCGATTATAGAATCAGGATATGAAAATATGCGTCAAATTGATGATATAGGAGAGGTAATTGCTTCGGAAATTGATAGTTATTTTAAGAATGAAAGTAATATTAACCTTATTACTCGTCTTAAAGAATTAGGTCTCAAAATGACCGAAAATGTTCAGGAGATTAAAGAGTCTTATTTTACGGGTAAAAAGGTTGTTTTAACGGGTTCTTTAGCTCATTTTGAAAGAAGTGAGGCTAAAAAAATTATTGAGTCACTTGGTGGAAAAACAGTAGATAGCGTTTCTAAAAATACTAATATTGTTATTGCCGGTGAGGCGGCTGGCTCTAAACTTTTAAAGGCTCGTGAGCTTGGCATTGAAATAATGGATGAGGACGCCTTTATAGCGATTATTGAGGACTCGAAGGAGTGATTTTATGGATAAATTAATAATAAAGGGTGCAAGAGAAAATAATTTAAAAAATATTTCCTTAGAATTACCTAAAAATAAACTTGTTGTTTTAACAGGACTTTCTGGAAGTGGAAAATCCTCACTTGCCTTTGATACAATTTTTAAAGAGGGTGAAAGACGCTTTATTGAATCATTATCACCATATGCTAGACAGTTTTTAGGTGGTAGTGAAAAGCCTGATGTTGATTCGATTGAGGGATTATCACCAGCTATTTCAATTGACCAAAAGTCAACTAGTAAAAATCCTCGTTCAACTGTTGGTACTGTTACAGAGGTTTATGATTTTTTAAGACTTTTATTTGCCAAAATTGGTGTACCATATTGTCCTAATCACCATATTCCTATTCAGGGTGATACTAAAGAGGAAATGGTAAAAAAGGTTTTAGCACTAAAAGAGGGCTCTAAGGTGTGGGTGATGGCACCAGTTATTATGCATTCTAAGGGTGAGCATAAGGCCGTTTTTGAAAAATATTTGCATGAAGGCTTTATTAGAGCGCGGGTTGATGGGGAAATTGTTTCTCTTGAAGATGAAATCAAACTTGATAAAAATAAAGAGCATGATATTGATATTGTTGTATCTCGTTTTGTCATGAAAGATGGAATAAGAGATAGAGTTAGTGAAGCCTTAGAAATTGCCTTAAAATTCTCAGGTGGTTTTGTTAAAGTAATGTATGATGATAATGAATTATTCTTATCAGAGCATTATGCTTGTAAGGAATGTGGCTTTACAATGCCTAAAATTGAACCTAGATTATTTTCTTTCAATTCACCTTTAGGAGCTTGTCCGGAATGTAATGGCCTAGGACATCGTCTTGAGGTATCTGAGGATTTAGTCGTAGATCCTGATAAATCAATTGAGGATGGAGCGATTCTTCCTTATAAGAATCAGGAAAAGGATAATTTAACTAATGCCGAGCTTAAGCAAACATGTGAGCATTATAAAATTGATATGAAAGCTAAGTTTGTTGATTTACCTTTGAAGCAAAGAAAAATCGTTCTTTATGGCTCACCTGATAAAATTGATTTTAAGATGAAATCATCAAGTGGTCGTGTTCATGATAAGATTGATTATTATGAGGGTGTAATTACTAATTTCCGTCGTCGCTATATTGAAACAAATTCTGATTGGATTAGAGATTGGATTGAAACCTACATGGTTGAATGCGAATGTCAAACCTGTCATGGAGCACGTTTAAATAAGGCAGTACTTTCTATTTTAATTGATGGTAAATCAATTGATGATTTATGTCAAATGTCTATTGAGGACTTATATAAATTCTTTGATACAATTAAACTTAGTAAAACTGATGAACAAATTGCACATCAGTGCATCAAGGAAATTAAGGATCGTCTTCATTTTTTGGAAAATGTTGGTCTTGAATATTTAACACTTGCACGTGGAGCAGATACATTATCAGGAGGCGAGGCTCAAAGAATTAGACTTGCAACCCAAATAGGCTCACAGCTAACGGGTGTTCTTTACGTCCTTGATGAGCCTTCAATTGGTCTTCATCAAAGAGATAATCAACGACTTATTGATACACTTAAAGAAATGCGTGATTTAGGAAATACCTTAATTGTTGTTGAACATGATAGTGATACAATGCTTCAATCAGATTATCTTGTTGATATTGGCCCAGGAGCTGGTGACCTTGGAGGAGAGGTAGTAGCTGCTGGTACACCTAGTGAGGTTATGGCTAATCCTAATAGTATTACGGGGCTTTATTTAAGTGGTAAAAAGAAAATTGAGCTTCCTAAGGAAAGGTATAAGGGTAATGGTAAATTTATTGAGATTAAAGGGGCAGAGGCGCATAATCTTAAAAAGGTGAATGCTAAAATTCCTCTAGGAACTTTAACTTTAGTAACAGGAGTTTCCGGAAGCGGAAAATCATCGCTTGTTAATGAGGTTTTATATAAGAATTTATATGTTAAGCTTTATAAGGCTAAAAAGGTTTATCCTGGAAAATGTAAGGAAATAAAGGGCCTTGAAAATATTGACCGTGTAATTCAAATTTCTCAATCGCCCATTGGCCGTACACCAAGATCAAATCCAGCTACCTATACAGGTGTTTTTGATGACATTAGAGATTTATTTAGTCAAACAAATGTTGCCAAAATGCGAGGCTATGATAAGGGAAGATTTTCCTTTAATATTAAGGGTGGACGTTGTGAATCATGCTGGGGTGATGGCGTAAAACGTATTTCAATGCAGTTTTTACCAGATGTTTATGTGCCTTGTGAGGCTTGTAATGGTACAAGATATAATAGTGAAACACTTGATTGTACATTCAAGGGTAAAAATATCGCTGAGGTTTTGGATATGACAGTTAAAGAGGCTTATGAATTTTTTGATACTATTCCTAAGATTAAATCTAAGCTTCAAACAATGCTTGATGTTGGTCTTGGTTATATTAAGCTTGGTCAATCATCTACAACTTTGTCTGGTGGTGAGGCTCAGCGTGTCAAGCTTGCTTATGAGCTTCATTCTAAAATAACCCCAAAAACATTATATGTAATGGATGAACCAACAACGGGTCTTCATATTGATGATATTGATAGACTAATGAAGGTTATCTTAAGAATGCGCAATCAGGGGGCTACAATTGTTATTATTGAACATAATCTTGATGTAATAAAGCTAGCAGATTATATTATTGATATTGGTCCTGAGGGAGGATGTCGTGGTGGTGAAATATTATATCAAGGAGCACCTGAGGGTTTAGCTAAGAATGAATTAAGCTATACAGGTAAGTATTTAAAGGAGTATTTGAAGTAAAATGAGTTTAAAAAGACTTGCAATTCCTGCGATTGGCTTTATCGCAGCTGTTATTTGTTTTGCGATTCATAGTATTGTTGATTGCTTTAGCTTTTTGACAATGGTTCAATCAGTAGGCTCACATGCTTTACTATTTTTAATACCTTTATATGAAATATTATTTAAGAAAAAATTTCCTCTTGTATTGACTGGTATTATTACTTTTCATATATTTTGCTGTGTTGTACTTGGCTCAGTCTTTAATTTTTATGATTTAATTAGTTGGTGGGATATATATTTACATGGCTTCTTTGGACTTGCAATTAGCTTTATTGCGTATTATTTCTTTGTCATATGTCATGGAAAAAAGACTAATGAGTTTTTAATGTCTACCTATGTTGTTGGCTTTGGTATGGGCTTTGGTGCTTTATGGGAAATATTTGAATATTTAGGTGATACCTGGTTTGATCTTGATTCTCAAAGAGTGCAGGAATCAATTGGTCTTGGTAAAAGTCCTGTTGCGGATACAATGGAGGATTTAATGATTACACTCGTAGGAATTGCGGTTTTCTTTATCATTTATATCATTGATAAGAAAAGAAACTCAAAATTAATGAATTCAATTGCAAAGGAGATTGAAGAAAAATAGTGATATTTCTAAGCGATTTATATAAAATGCCACATATAAGTTATATTATACTAAATATAATCATTTTAATTTTAACGATTATTCTTTGTGGTAAAGGTTTTCTTAAAGGAAAACAATTAATTATAAAAATTGCGGGGATTATACTTTTTGTTTTGGTTATTGTAAATCGATTTTCAATTACGATTTATGATAATGTTATTGCATCAAAAGATGCAAGCTGGTGGGAATTGCTTCCAAATTCGATTTGTGGATTATCCAGTTTATTGTTAGCTTTAGCGATTATTTTGGGCAAAGAAGATAATTGGATTTTAAATTCAGCTTCGTATCTAGGCTTTTTTGGAAGTGCCATTGTTATTTTTTATCCTGATTTTTTAATAACACAACCATTCTTTTCTATAAGATCAATTACGGGGCTCCTTCATCATTCATTGATGAATTTGCTTATTATTGTAATGATGATAACGGGCTATATAAAGCCATCTCGTACTAAATTTAAGTATTTAATTATTATGATGGCTTTTTATATGACTTACGGTATCTTTTTAATAGATGCTCTTGGTATTGATAATGCTATGCAAATAGGTAAGCCTTTAATTAAAAATGCACCTATTTTAACTTCATGGTATGTTGTCTTTTTAGCAACTGCAGTGGTTACTTATTTGTATGAATGGTTATTTGATTTTTTTAGACAAAAAAGTAAAAAAAATAGTCTTTTTAGATAATATTATGCTATACTATAGTTAGTAGGAGGAAAGAGAAATGAAGGATTTAATTAAAGCTATTGATGGACTTCCTAAAATCGTTCGTTTTTTAGGTACACTAATTTGGGGAATTTTAACGAATATCTATCGTTTATGTCGTTCAATTGCCAAGCAAGATGTATTAGGAGTCGTTTTAGCAATCATTTTATTGCTATGCGGTGGATTCTTTATTCTTTGGATTATTGACCTTGTTTGCATCTTACTTGATAAACCAATTTGGTGGATTGATTAAGAAAAAGCCTTCGGGCTTTTTTTATTTGTTTAATTGTGGTAAAATAGGCACATATAAGCTGGTGATTAGATGAAAAAATATATCCTTACAATAGATCAAGGTACAACCTCAACAAGAGCTATTTTATTTGACCATAAGGCTAATACAATTGGTATTTATCAAATGGAATTTACCCAGATATGCCCTAAAAGTGGTTATGTTGAGCATAATGCGGATGAAATATATCAAACGGTTTTAGAATGTATTAAAAATGTAATTATAAATGCATCTATTGAACCGGAAGAAATAGATTCAATTGCAATTACAAATCAAAGAGAAACAACCGTAGCCTTTGGATTTGATGGGCATCCTTTGGCTAACGCTATTTGTTGGCAATCAAGGCAAAGTCAAAAAATATGTGATGATTTAATCGCAAGAGGCTATGAAGATATGATATATCAAAAAACAGGTCTTCATATTAATCCTTATTTTTCAGCATCTAAGATAAGATATTTAATTGATAACAATCAAAATATTAAGGATTTATACGATGCTGGTAAGGTTTTGTTTGGTACTATGGATACCTATATTTTATATAGATTAACAAATGGTGCATCATTTAAAACGGATGCGACTAATGCTTCTAGAACAATGCTTTATAATATTCATACGCTATCCTATGATGATGAGCTTTTAGGATTGTTTAATATAAAAAAGGAAAGTTTACCGCTTGTAATGAATTCTGCTGATAATTTTGGATATGCTAATATTAATGGTGTAAAGATTCCTGTTTGTGCAATGATGGGTGATCAGCAAGCTTCACTTTTTGGGCATTGTGCGTTTAATCAAGGTGAGATAAAAAACACCTATGGAACAGGTTGCTTTATGCTTCTAAATGTGGGCTCTAAGCCTATTATGGCCAAAAATGGTCTTTTAACGACTTTGGCATCATTAATTGATGGTAAACCGACATATGCCTTGGAAGGATCTGTTTTTATTGCTGGGGCAGCGGTAAAATGGTTAAGAGATTCTTTGAAAATAATTGAAAATTCAAAGGAAACAGATGAAAGAGCACGCAAGTCTCATAACAATGAGTTGATTATAGTCCCATCATTTGTGGGAATGGGAACTCCCTATTGGGATAATGATGTAAGAGGTGCGATGTTTGGCTTAACGCTTGACACTAATCAGGACGATATTATTAAGGCTACACTAGAATCAATTGCTTATGAGTCTTTGGATGTATTTAATGTCATGGCAAGTGAAGCAAATATAAATAAACTATCTCTTTCAGTTGATGGCGGGGCTTCATTTAACGATTATCTATTACAATTTCAGGCTGATATTTTACAAAGCGTAATTAAGCGTCCTCGTCAGGTAGAAACAACAGCACTTGGAGCTTGCTACATGTCTGGTCTTTATACTGGATTTTTTAAAAATTATGATGAGGTTAGGAATTTAAATCAAACAATTAAAATGTTCTATCCCATTATGTCTAAAGAAGAAAAGAATAAAAAATATGCTAGATGGAAGCTAGCAATTGAGGCGTGTCGTGTTTTTAAATAGATTATTAGGTTATGATATGTTATAATTGAATCAACGAAAAGGTAGTAATTATGAAAAAAGATGAAAAAAAATTAGAAGATAAAGAAAAAGAAAATGATGAATTAATGTCTGATCTTGAGCAACTTCAAAAAGAAGTTGAAAATTCATCAAATATGTCTGATCTTGAAAAGGAACAAGTAGCTAGGCTTATTAAAGCAATAGGCATAAAGGCCAAAAGAGGACCTAATGTTTTAGCAAGAATAGGAGCCTTTATTATAACCATAATATTTAATTTTATTGCTTTTTATTTAGCATATGGTGTTCTTTATAAGTATATAGCAGTATCAAGGCTTAATGCATTATATTTAATAGCTGGACTTAGTGTCTTAAAGTCTTTAATAAGGATGCTTACTGTTTGTATTAAATCTACATATAAAAGATTAGAATTTTCAATTTATGTATATATTACTTTAGTTTTGGGAACATATTTATTTTCTAATTTGAAAATTATGATGAGCTTTAATTCGTTTATTGATATAATTATATTTTATTTGCTCGCTCAAGCTCTTTTTGAGATGATGAGCATCACATATACTAAAATTAATTTGATGAGAATGGTGAGGTAATAAGATGTCTATTAAGGTAAAAAAATTAGTTAAGGATTTAAATTTAGAGTTAGTAGCAGGACAAGATGGCAAGGATAATACTATTGCTGATCAAAATGTAGAAAGACCAGGTCTTGAATTTGCCGGATTTTATGATTTTTTCCAAGCCGGACGTGTGTTTTTAATTGGAAGTAAAGAGATTTCATTCTTAAATAAGCTTGATTTAGAGGTTGCTAAAACAAGGGTTAAATATATTTTTCGCAAGCAACCTCCTTGCATTATTTGCTCAGTAAATGTTCAAATTCCAAATTACTTTGTTGAACTTGGAAACGAATACAAAACACCGGTTTTAAAATCTAATTTACGTACAACTGCTATTTCTTCTAAACTATATAATTATTTGCAAGCTACTTTAGCTGAAAGACAAACTATTCATGGCGTTTTAATGGATATAAATGGTATGGGTACTTTGATAATGGGTAAAAGTGGTATTGGTAAATCAGAAACTGCTCTTGAGTTAATAAGACGAGGTCATCAGCTTATTTCGGATGACCGTGTTGATATATATGAAGAAGAACCAGGATCATTAATTGGAACTGCACCTAAAATACTTGAACGATATATAGAAATAAGAGGAATTGGTATCGTTGATGTTGTGCGTTTATTTGGTGCTGGAGCTTTTCGTGAATCTAAAAAAATTAAGCTTGTTGTTGAACTTGAAAAATGGGAGGATGGAAAATATTATGATCGTTTAGGACTTGAAACCCAAACAACCAAATATTTTAATACGGAAATTCCTAAGGTAGTTATTCCTGTACTTGCTGGAAGAAATACAGCTTTATTAGTTGAAAGTGCAGCATTAAATGAAAAACTTAAATATTTTGGTATAAATTCTGCTCGTGAATTTACAGAATCAGTAAATGCACTTGCGCGTGGACAAGGAGAGGATGAATAATGGCATTATTTGATGCAGGTTTATCTATATTTGGAATTAGATTATATGCACTTTGTATTCTTTTAGGAATTATTGTTGGTGTATATATGATGATTAAAGAAGGAAAAAGATTAGGTATATATTCTGATTTCATCTATTATGGTGTAATTATTACTGTCCCTCTTGCTATAGTAGGTGCTAGATTGTGGTACGTTTTATTTAACTTAGATGAGGGCTGGACATTTTCTAAAATAATTGGGCTTGATGGTGGTCTTGCAGGCCTTGCCATACAGGGTGGAGTTATTGTGGCGATGATTGTTATATATTTTTGGTGTAGACACAAAAATATGGCCTTGTACAAGGTAATTGATATTGTAGCTCCAGCTTTACTCATTGCTCAAGTCTTTGGACGTTGGGGAAATTTCTTTAATAAAGAACTATATGGACCAGAAATAAAAAATGTAACATTATTTAAAGCCTTACTTCCAAGATTCATTACTGATAATATGTATATCTTAGGTAAATATCGTCACCCTACATTTTTATATGAGGGTTCCCTAAATTTATTAGGGGCTATTATCATGCTTATTTTAAGAAGAAAATTTACTAAATTAAAATCAGGCGATTTAATTGGTGGATACCTAGTTTGGTATGGTGTAGTAAGAATTATTACTGAAACGTTAAGATCAAAATCAGGAGCTAATGAAGTTTTAATGCTCGGGGGAATACGCGTCTCTATTCTAATAAGTATTATTTTTATCATTTTGGGCATTTCCTTCCTTATTTTAAAACGATTCTTTGGGCCTCAGGATTATTATAAGGATATTTTAGCTGAGGTTAAGAAAAACCATGTTGATACGGTATTATTTGATTTAGATGGTACTTTACTTGATACTAAGCCTTTAATTGATAAAAGCTTTGTATATACCTTTCAACATTTTTTCCCGAATCATAATCTAACGGATCAAGAGTTAGCATCTTTTTTTGGACCAACCCTACATGAAACATTTAGTAGATATGCTAAAGATGAGGCTCAAATTCAAAAAATGATTGATTATTATAGAAAATATAATGAAGAAAATCATAATAAAGAAAACATTAAGCCTTTTAATGGCTGCCTAGATATGTTAAAAACTTTACACCGTAAGGGTTATAAGCTTGGAATTGTGTCTTCAAAAAAGAAGGATACCGTCATGCTTGGTCTTGATTTATATGATATGGCTAAGTATTTTGATGTTATCATTGGTGGAGATGATGTTTCAAATCCTAAGCCAGCTCCTGATGGAATTCTAAAGGCGATTGAAATTTTACATCCTGAGGCTAACATACTTTATGTTGGTGACAATCCAACCGATATTGAAGCAGGAATTAATGCTAGGGTTAAAACCTGTGATGTTATGTATTCAGAAAAATTCGAAGAATGTGAAAAGCTAAATCCTAATTATTGCGTCAAGGATTTAATGAGTATTATTTCAATTTTAGGAGAATAATTATGTCATTTGCATCAGATTGTAAGGATGAAGCATCAACTATTAAAGATATGCCTGGTCATTGTAAAATGGCATCACTTGAGGCAATGCTTAGATTAAATAGTGAAATTGTTAGAACAAATGGTCATTTTATTATTACTTTTTTAAGTGCGAATAGTCATGTTGCTGTTTATTTTATGCGATTAATTAAGAATTTATATGATGCTCAAATGGAACTTTTAACTAAAGAAGCTACAAAATTTTTAAAAAAGAAAACTTATGAGGTTGTTATAAATAGTCAATGTGAAACGATAATTAATGATATGAATTTGTTTTTAAATGAGTCGCCTAATCATTTAGACTATGAATCACGGGAATGCTGCAAGAAGAGCTATCTAAGGGGAGCCTTTTTAGCAAGAGGATCAGTAAATGACCCTGCAAGAAGCGATTATCATTTAGAGATAGCCACAAGGAATAATATTGAAGCTATTTATATTCAAAGATTAATGAATAGCTTTGATTTAAATGCCAAAATATCTAAACGAAGAAATGATATTATAATTTATATTAAGGAAATAGCATCAATTACGGATTTCTTAAGAATAATTGGTGTTAGTCAAATGGTATTTAAGCTTGAGGAATTACAAATTCAAAGAGAATTTAAAAATGATTTAAACAGAAAGGTTAATAGTGAAATTGCAAATGGCTTTAAAACCCTAGACGCTGCAAATCAACAGCTTGCAAATATACAGTGTCTTGAATATAATTATCCTCTTGAAAAAATGGACCCTAAAATATTATTAATAATGAAGGTGAGAAAGGATCATCCTGATTCTTCATTTAAAGAATTACTTGAAATTTTAAACAATGATTATGGTGAGAATATTACTAAATCAGGACTTAATCATCGTTTTAGAAAAATTAAAGAAATGGCTGAAGAAATAAGAGGCTCTAAAAAAGAATAAATGTCTATCTTTTGGATAGACATTTTATTTACATATCGTCTGTTTTCCCAATTCTAAAGAAAAACAGTAATATATTAAAAATAGCACATATTCCTACAATTGAATAGATTATTCGTGACATAACAGATCCAGCATTGAAAATAAAATCAACAAGATTAAAATTGAAAAAACCAACCAATCACCAGTTTAATCCACCAATGATAGTGAAAATAAGTGCAATCTTTTGTGCAATTGACACAATATAACCTCCATATTTAGTATTAATCATTTTTAATTATTTATACAAGAATAAAAAGTTAAATTATTTCATATGATAAAGTGAAATTATTGGGGTGGAGAAATGAAAAAAATATTTTTATTTGCTGTAGTATTATTATTTGCTTTGACATCTTGTAAAAAAGATAATATGAAAGATGTATATACGGATTTTGTTGATTCGGTTAATAATTGTGAGTCATATGAACTTCAGGGTGAAATGGAAATCAAACGAAATAATGAAAGTGATAAATTTCAAATGGATGTTATATATAAAGCGCCGAACTTATTTAAGGTTACATATCAAAATCTTGAATCAAATTCAAGACAGGTTTTATTAAAAAATAGTGATGGAGTGTATGTTTTATGTCCTGAGCTTAATAAAGAATTCAAATTTGAAAGTTCATGGCCTTTAAATTCTAGTCATATATATATTATAAATAAGGTAATTGAGGATTTAAATACTGATACTGAACGTGAAATATCACAAACAGATGAAAATTATATTTTTAAATCTAAAATTAATCATCATATTAAAAAAGATCTTAATAATCAAAAGGTTTACCTAGATAAGAAAACAAATGAACTTTCAAAGATTAGCTATAATAATGGGGATGCAGAGCAAATAATTTTAAGCGTTAATAAATTTAAGCTTAATCAAACATGTACTAGTAATGAATTTTCGTTAGATCAAATTATGAAGCAGGAAACAGCCTTGATTGGTGAGGGTGAAACAAAAAAATGTAGTCAAATTAGCTGCGATAATCCTTTTGATCTAGAAGTTGTGACAAATAAAGATGATAAAATTACAATTGTATCATTCAAAGGGGAAAAGAATTATACGATAGTTTATCAAGAACTTAGTGATTCTTTACTTACAACCTCAAGAGTTTATGATGAATTTGTACTTCTTGATGATTCTTTAGGATTTACAAGCACATCATCATTAACCTTTTATAAAAATAATTATGAGTTTAAAATAGTATCAAACACTTTAACATTAGAAGAAATGGTAGAAGTGGCAAATAGTATTCAAATTGATTAATAAATTGAAATATAATCTTGAATATTTAGTTTAATTCCTTTATAATTAAATAGCATAGTGTTTTTTTAAAGGAGCTGAACTACTTTGGCAAGAAATAATATAAAAGGTGTAAAAAACGAACACACATGGAAATTTTATACAATTCTTTCAAGTGTGATTGGTGTTTTAATTATAGCGTTAATTATAGGATTAATTATTACATACAATGTTGTTTATAGTGATAGTTATGAAAATGTTTTTAGTGAATATACTGAATACAAAATGAACGCAAATGAATTTGATACAATGTTTGATAGTGACCATGTTGATGAGCGTGGTAAGTATACAATTATATTTGCATACGATGAATCATACATGACTCAAAGTAAAATTGATGATCTTGATTCTGATGACCCAAATAAAGATGCATATGTTAAAGCTAATAAAGCTATCTCAGATTTGATGGCAAGTTTAGATGAAAATCATTCAAAATTTAAATATAATTCTAAAGATTCAAATAGTTCTTTATACTATCAATATCGAGTAGATATGTATTTTATTAATACGTCACTTCTTGGAAATACTGATTTCTTAAGTTCAAAGTATGTTGGTTCATCTTCATCAAGTGATGGTTCCTCATCAAAATCAGCACCAGCTGTGTTTGTACTTGATTCAGAAGGAAAATATGTTGCAAATATTGAGTATAATGATGATGAGGTTCCTGTTGAAAGCTCAGGTACATATTCTGGACTTACAAAGGATTTAAGAGAATTAAAGGACCTTGTTGTTTATTATAATAATCAAGCGAGTGACGCACAATAAATATAATTAATTAAAGCGCTTAGGCGCTTTTTGTTTTAAGGAGAAGAAAATATGGAATTAAATCAAGAAATAATAACAAATTTAGCATCAAAGCTTAATATAAAAGAATCACAAATAACTGCTGTTTTAAATATGCTAAATGAAGGAGCTACAGTACCTTTTATTGCAAGATATCGTAAGGAGGCCACAGGTGCATTAGATGAGGAAGCTATTCGTACGATTAATGATGAATTTGAATATCAGGTTAATTTATTGAAGAAAAAAGAAGATGTTATAAGATTAATTGATGAAAAAGGTCTTTTAACAGAAGACTTAAAAAATAATATTATGGCTTCAACTCGTTTAGTTGAGGTAGATGATTTATATTTACCATTTAAAGAAAAGAAAAAAACTAAAGCGTCAGCAGCAATTAAGCTTGGTCTTTCACCTCTTGCGGATGAAATGCTTAAATGCTATGTTAAGTCAACAAGAGAAGATGTTGCGAGTAAGTATTTGACAGAAGAGGTAAAAACCGTTGAAGATGCAATCCAAGGGGCTTCATATATTATTGCAGAAAGAATTTCTGATGATGCTAAATATCGTCAAGCTTTACGTGAAACAATGAAAAGATTTGGTCATATTGTTACAAAAAAGAAAAAAGATGCAGTTGATGAAAACGAAGTATTTGCTAATTACTACGAGTATGATGAGGCAATTTCAACAATTAAATCGCATCGTATTCTAGCAATTGATAGAGCAGAGGATAAGGGGGTTATTTCTGCTTCAATTAAAATGGATGATAATAAGAATATTGCGTATATAGAAAGAGGCATTATAAGAAGAGAAAATACAATCTTTTATAATGATTTAAAAGCGGCAGTTCTTGATGCTTATAAGCGTTTACTGTATCCTTCAATTGAACGTGAAATTAGAACTGAACTTACAGAAGAGGCAGGAGCCAAAGCAATTGATGTATTTGCTCTAAATGTTAAAAATCTTTTATTACAAGCTCCTCTTCATGATAAGGTTGTCCTTGGCGTTGACCCAGCCTTTAGAACTGGATGTAAGCTTGCAGTTGTTGATGCAACGGGTAAGGTTTTGGAAATAGGGGTTATTTATCCTAATGAAAAAGCTAAGGGCCAGACAGTATCAGATGAATTAGTAGTATCTAGTAAAAAGAAGATTGCTGATTTAGTAAATAAATATCATGTAGATATTATAGATATTGGAAATGGTACAGCTTCACGTGAAACAGAAGATTTTATTTCTAATGTTATTAAGGAATATAAATTACCTTGTAAGTATGCTATCGTATCTGAGGCTGGTGCTTCAGTATATAGTGCTAGTGATATTGCAAGAGAGGAGTTTCCTGATTATCATGTTGAGCAACGAAGTGCGGTTTCAATTGCAAGACGTTTACAAGATCCATTAGCTGAACTAGTAAAGATTGATCCTAAATCGATTGGCGTTGGCCAATATCAGCATGATGTTAATCAAAATGAGTTAGGTAAAAAGCTTGATTTTGTTGTAGAGGAAGCTGTTAATAAGGTTGGAGTAGATGTTAACACGGCCTCTAAATCACTTTTGATGTATGTATCAGGCTTAAATAAAACGATAGCACAAAACATTATTAATTATCGTAATGAGGAGGGTCCTTTTAAATCAAGATCTGAGCTTAAGAAGGTTCCTAAGCTTGGCGCTAAAACTTTTGAACAAGCAGTTGGTTTCTTAAGAATTATTGATGGAAATGAGCCTTTAGATAAAACTTCAATTCACCCTGAAAGCTATAAAAATGCTAATACTATTTTGAAACTCTTAAATGAAGATTCTTCTTCAATTGGTACAAATGAGCTTAAGGAAAAGATTGAGACAGCTGATCGTAGTGAATTATTAAAGGCGTCTGGTCTTGACCAATATACATTCAATGATATTTTGGATGCTTTTAAGGAGCCTTTAAGGGATATAAGAGATAATTATGATAGTGTTGAACTAAGAAGCGACATAAAACATTTTGAGGATTTAAAAATTGGCGATGAATTAATGGGTACAGTAAGAAATGTAGTTGATTTTGGTGCCTTTGTTGACTGCGGAGTAAAATATGACGGCTTGGTACATTTATCTAAAATAAGTACAAAGTATATTAAGCATCCATCTGAGGTGTTAAGTGTTGGTGATAAGGTTAAGGTATATGTTTGTGGAATTGATTTAGAAAAACATAAATTATCACTTACAATGATTAAAGGGAATGAGTAAAATTCATTCTCTTTTTTCATATTAGAAAGAAAAAACATTTGACTTTAAATTATTTATAGGTTATAATAAAAAGGCTTACTAATGGAGTAGTACTCAAGTGGCTGAAGAGGCGCCCCTGCTAAGGGCGTAGACCGGGAAACTGGTGCCAGGGTTCAAATCCCTGCTGCTCCGCCATTATTGTAAGGAATGTCTAACATAAAATGTTGGACTTTTTTTATTTATAACCTTCAATTATTTTACTTGAAAAAATATATTATAAGCGGTAAGTAATTATTATACGAGGTGGAAAAATGGAACAGGAAAAGATAATAATAAGAAAAGCAACAAAGAAAGATATACATATAATTTATGAAATGATAAATGGTTTAGCAGCGTATGAAAAGCGCCCTAATGATATGACTGGTTCTATTGAAATGCTTAAATATTGGCTTTTTGAAAAGAAACTTGCAACGGCAGTTATTGCTAAAAATAACGATGGAAAACCTATTGGATATGCAATATATTACCCTGTTTTCGCCTCGTTTTCTGCACATGCCAATGCACATTTGGAGGATTTGTTTATAAAATCAGGGTATCGTGGTAGAGGTTATGGTAAAGAATTCTTTTTAAAACTTTCAAAGATGATTTTAAATGATGGTTATTCAAAACTAGAATGGAGTTGTCTTGACTGGAACTTATCATCAATTGAATTTTATAAAAAAATTGGTTCAAAAGAAGAAACTGGAAGAGTTTACTTTGAGTATAAACTAAATAATGATTAAAGTATATGTTGTATTTGTTGATAAAAAATAATATTTTATCATCTAAAACCATGGTGTTATTCGGCAAATTATATAAGGAAAATAATATGATATCTAATCAAAATAAATAAGGGTATAAGCTATAATAAAATGACTAAAATATAGATTATTTTAAGATTAAATATTATCGTATTAAAGTTGACTGTTTTTTTAAGGAAAGCGGAAGAACAGTTGTTGATTTTGAAAATGAAACTTTTAAAGATGTTTTAAAGAATAATACTAATAATTTAGAAGAAATTCATCCATTTATCTGGAGCAGTTAATGATTATAATAGTGTTTAAAAAAATAGCACAGTTCTAACAAATTATGAGTTTAAGTTTGTAACAAAATAAAGATGAGGCTAATGATTTTTGTGGCATTAGCTGTTTTATCATTTTTTTATTCCTACATAAGATTACATGCTAGTTTTTATCGTATTGAATTGATTAACATTTAATGATATAATAAACATAAAGAGAGAAGGAATGAGATATTTAAGAGAAAAAGGAGGGGAAATAATATGAAAAAAATATTTCTCATATTATTGGTTATTGCTAGTACTTTTTTATTATTAGCTTGTGGAAGGGATACAAAAGATTGGCCAAGGATTTCTCTTCCGTTTGAGAGAGAAGCTATTAATCAAATTGAAATTTCACATTTTGATAATGAAAAAAAAGAAGATTATACTATTACAGAAAAAGAAATTATTAATTATATTTATTCTGATATATCTTTTCCTTATAAGAAAGATTTAGAAAAAGAAAGTTCTATAAAAAAGTGGAAAATAAAAATTGATATTATATTTGTTATTGATAATTTTTCTTCTGAAAATTACGAAGTTATTCTCTATAATTCAGGGATATGTAATGGATATGTTCACTTAAATGGTGAAGAAATTCACTTTTTACCTGGTGATATTGAAAACTTTTATGAAAAAATAGTAGAAAAAATTAATAAGGAGGATTAGAGAAAGATTGCAACTGCTCTAATTTTTTGATGTGTTTAAGTATTGGATTAACTGTCTTAAATTTAAGTACTAACATCAGAGTGATGGTGAAAGATATAATAGTCCAAACATTGCTAAATTGAAAACAGTTTCTAACAGCCATTATTGTAAGTTAGGTCTAACATAAAATGTTGGACTTTTTTCAGGTATCCTTTCATAAGATTAATATGAAGGTGATGCAAGAATGATGGAATATTACAACAATGATGTAGAAGAAATATATCGTTATCTTAACACTAGTGAAGCAGGATTAAAGAATGATGATGCAATGGCAATTCTGAAGCACGATGGTCCTAATGAGCTTAAACTTAAAAATAATTTAGGCTTTTTTAAAATAGTAATAAATCAATTTAAAGATTTCTTAGTATGGCTTTTAATTGCTTCAGCATTTATTTCTTTTTTAATTAATAAAGATGAATATATTGATAGTATTTTAATTGTTTTAGTTGTATTAATAAATGCTATTTTAGGAATTGCTGAAGAGCTTCACGCAAGAAATACCTTAAAAAAAATAAGTGCTTTAGAAACACCAGAGACTTTAGTAAAAAGAGACGGTATCTTTAAAATGATTCCTGCTAGTGAAGTTGTAAAGGGTGATATTGTAAGATTAGAGGCAGGTTTTTTAGTTCCAGCAGATATAAGAATTATATCTAGCTATGAGCTTAAAGTATTAGAGGCCCCTCTTACTGGAGAGGAAGTACCAGTAGATAAAAACAATAAAAAAATTAATAGTATTAAACAAATTCATGATCATACTAATATGCTTTTTAAAGGAACCTTTATTTCTTCAGGCTATGGAATAGGTGTAGTTGTTAGAACGGGAAATGATACCGAAATTGGACAAATTCTTAAACGAGTTGTTGAAACGAAAAGTGAAAAAACACCATTAGAAGCTTCTTTAGATAAGGTTTCTAAGGTTATTGGTATGATAATAATTGGAATTTGTCTTGTTGTGTATGCACTTGAGCTTTTTATTACTAAAGATATTTTATCTTCATTTTCGTTAGCAATTTCTTTATCAGTAGCAGCTATACCAGAAGGACTTCAAAGTGTTCTTACTACTGTAATGGCTATTTCGGTTTTAAAGATGTCTAAAAATAAAGCAATTGTTAAAAGAATGCCTATTGCACAGGCTCTAGGAGCTATTAATATTATTGCTTGTGATAAAACGGGTACTATTACAACTGGACATTTAGAGATTGCTAAATATGTAGCGTGTGATAATAATATAGAAAAGTTGAAGTTAAGTCTTAGTCTTGCATCCGCAAATAGTGTTAATCAGATTAATCGTCTTTTATATCAAATTCATGATGAACCACAGGAAATGATTGCTTTTGATTCTAAAAATAAATACGAAATTTTAATATATAAGTCAGGACTTCAATATAAGGCATATATAAAGGGAGCTTTTGATGTTTTATATGGCTATGCTTCTAATAAGAATGAAGCATTATATAATACCGCTATTGAACTTGCCAAAAATATGCAAAGAGTTTTATTTGTAGGAACTAAAACAGGTACTTTAAATGAGGTAAAAAAACCTCAAGGTTTAGTTATTGAAGGACTTGTTAGCTTTAAAGATGAAATAAGAGATGGTGTTTCTTTAGCAATTAAGGAAGCTAAGGAGTTAGGGGTTAATCCTATTATGATTACGGGAGATTTTAAAGAAACAGCCTTTAAGATCGCAAAAGAGGTTGGTATTACAACCAATATTAATGAGGTTTTATCACATGATGATATTCAAAAAATGGATGATGATTCATTGGCTAAAGCAGTTGATAAATATTGCGTATATGCAAGGGTATTGCCGCTCGATAAGTTAAGAATAATTGAAGCTTATTTGAAACAAGATAAAGTAATTGCTTATGTTGGTGATGGTATAAATGATGCTCCAGCTTTAAAAAAGGCTAGTATAGGAATATCAGTTTCAACTGCTTCTGATTTAGCTAAGGATGCTTCAGATATGATTTTATTAGATGATAGTTTTAAAACTATTTCAGAAGCAATTAAAGAAGGTAGACGTAATTTTCATAATATAAGAAAAGCAATTAGATATTTGTTATCATCAAATATTGGAGAAGTTACAGTTGTATTTTTAGTGGCTATTTTAAGTATAAAGTTTAAATATCTTGGGGTATGCTTAAGTCCTATTGAGCTTTTATGGATTAATCTTGTAACGGATACTCTTCCTGCTATATCGCTTGGAATTGATAATAATGAAAATGAATACCCTAAGACAGAATTAATTGATAAAAAATTGATTAGAACAATTATGCTTGAGGGTATAATTATAGGATTTTTAAGCTTATGCTCTTTTTTAATTGGTTATAAACTTAAGGATGGTTCTGCAGAGGCGATGTGCTTTTTAACATTATCATTTTGTCAAATTATGTTTTCACTTAGTCTTCATGAAGGACGCAAAAAAAACAAATTTCTAATTTTGTCGGCTCTTGTAGGAATATTATTGACAATACTAGCTACAACGACATTTAGAAAGTGGTTTAAAATTCCGAAACTTTATCCTATAAACTATATTATTGCAATATTATTAGCTTTGTTCTTGCCAGTATGTATTAAAATAAAAAATAAATATCATAATTAATTTAAAATGATATTAAAGTGTGGTATTATTAAAATAAGGTGGTGCTATATTGAAAAAAATTGCAACGATTAATAATATCTTCAATAAAGCATACTCAAAAACGCAAATTAGGAAATCATCAAGGGCAATTATTATCAAAAATGATCTAATTTTAATGATTCATTCAACTAAAAATGATGATTTTAAATTTCCAGGCGGAGGAAGAAAAGTATTTGAATCTCCGATTGATAATTTGATACGAGAGACTAAAGAAGAAACGGGATATGATATTATTAAAGCTTCTATTAAACCACTTGGATATGTTGAGGAATTAAATAAGGCATCTAATAATAAAAATGTCTTGTTTAAAATGATATCAGAATATTATTTTTGTGATATTGAATCCAATCATGACCTTCCACTTCTTGATGATTATGAAAAAAAATTAGATTATCAAGCGGTGTTTGTGAGTCCAAATTATGCATTAAGAATGAATGAGAGTCTTGATATAAAAAAATTTCATTGGGTAGTAAGAGAAAATCTAATTTTAAAAATTATTATTAGAATGTTGGGTGATAAGAATGAAAGCATTAATATGCTATAATCCAAAAAGCGGTAAGCAGAAGGTTGGAAATAATTTAGATTATATCAAAAAAAGATTAAAAACTAAATATGAAAATATAGATGTTTATACAACGACAGGCCCTAAAAGTATTGTTGGTTATTTAAAAGAAAATGCTAAAAAATATGATTTAATTTTAATTTCAGGTGGCGATGGAACGCTTAATGAAACAATTACAGGAATAATTGAACAAGAATCTAGACCGGTTATTTCATATATACCAGGAGGAACATGTAATGATGTTGGATCAATGCTTAATCTTAAAAAAAGGATAAAAAAAGCGATGGATTTAACTTTAAGTGGTGAAGTCGTCAAGATGGATATTTGTCAAGCAAATAATAAATATTTTGCTTATGTTGTTGGGGCTGGTAAATTTATTGATATAAGCTATGTAACACCACATAAGCTTAAAAAAAGATTAGGCAAAGTTGCATATTTTCTTTATGGAGCAAAAGAATTAAATTCTAGGAAAAAATATCATTTAAGCTTTGAATTTGATGGTACTAAAAAGGAAGGAAATTACTATGTTTTTTTGGGAATGAATAGTGACCACATTTCAGGCTTCCATATTTTTAGAAAAAAACATATAAAGCTTAATGATGGTTTGATTAACTTAACCCTTATTCCTGCTAATGGATTAGCATCATTCCCTAAACTGATAACATTTATGTTAAGGGGAGAACGTGCTTTCTTTAAATATGGCATTGAGCATTATACTGTTTCCGAGGTTGATGTAAAATCATCGGAGGCAATTGATTTTAATGTCGATGGAGAACTCGCTTTTGTTAGTGATGAATGTCACATTAAGGTATTAAAGGAACAAATGAGAATAATTGTTCCTAAAAAAACAAAGGAAAAATATTTTTAAATTAAATGGCTATTTTTGCCATTTTTTTTGTATATTTCTATCTTGATGTGTAAAAAATAATCTTAGGTGACGTAATGAAGAAAATAGCAAATCTTGGAGTATATTTAATTCCATTTCTAAATAATTTTATTATTCTAGATTTTTATATTTATCCAGAGCTTTATGAAAAAACAGGCTATGGAATGGTGTATTATTTTCTTTTAGGGAGTATATTATCTTTTATTCTCGGTTTTTTAGTTTCTAATTATTCTTTTAATCCTATTCGATTTTTAAGAAAAAAAACAGTGATTAAGTTTATACTTTCAATATATTTGGTAATAATGATTATTTTAGGGCTGGTATTTTCGGCTGTTGCATTATCTAGTATTTTTTACATTAATGAAACACCTTCTAAATTTATTACAATACTTTTAGTAGTTTCTTTATTTATGCTTAATATTAAAGTAACTACTTTGATTAATACCGCTGCTATTTTAGCAATAGTAGGAATTCCCTTTATATGTTACAATATAATTAGTCATTTTTATCTAGTTGAGTTAAATTCATTTTATTATATTAAACCGAATATTGAATTTAGTAATGTTGCTTTAATTTTTTTTATTTGTTTAGATACATTTATGTATTCAATGTTAATTACTTATTACAAAGATAAAAGTAAAAAAAAGTTAGTTTCAGGAACAATTATTTATTTTGTTATAGAAGGAGTAGAAGCTTTAATTTTAGTTTTAATGTTGGGAAACTCTTTACAGGGATATTATGGATTTGGATATTTTCTTTATAGCATTGAACCTTTAAGTGGCTTAATTGGTAATTTTGATTTTGTTTATATTTTTTTAATATCTTTATCAGCTATTTTTAAATTAAGCTTTTCCTGTAATATAATTAAATTGTTTTATTTTGAAAAAAGTAAATATGTAATGCCTTTTGTTTTATCAATTGTAGGAATTTGTTCTTTTTTTATTACTAAATATTATTATGTAATTGATGATTATATATTTTACATGTTAGCTATTATAGGAGTACTATTATTTGCTTTTTTAGTCTATTTAAGGAGGGTTCAAAATGAATATAAGCGAGCTTATAGTATCACTTGATAATCAATATGATGTAACTACTATATCAAGCATTGAAGGTTATATTTTATTTTACCAAAATGATTCTTTTAATATTGCGTTATTTAACAGAGAGTATCTGCCTAAGTTTTTAGATACTAAAAAAAGTTTTTATGAATTATTTCCGGGAACCGTTAAAAAAATAGAAGAAGATAAAATATATGAACTTTTATATACCGGCATGATGATAATATATGATGAAATGAAAAATGAATATTATATGTTTGATCTAATCTCGCGTGATACGAGAAAAACGTCTGATAGCTTAGAGGAACCTGAGGCTATTACAGGGCCACGGGATGGTTTTGTCGAAAATATTAAAACAAATATTTGTCTTATAAGACAAAGAATAAAGGACAATTCTTTAAGGATTGAAGAGAAAACATTAGGAAGACGTAGTAAAACGAAAATAAATATTCTTTCTATAAGTGATGTGACAAATGAAAGTTTTATCAAAGAGGTTAAATATCACTTAGATAAAATTGATACTGATGCTATTTTATCTATTGAGGATATAACTACTGTATTTCAAAAAAACTGTATTATGCCCCAATATTTATATGTAGGAGTTCCAGATATTGCATCGAGAAGATTACTAGATGGAGAGATTATTATTTTAATTGATAATATTCCAAGTGCAATATGCCTTCCTAACACGATATCTTCATTTTTAAGAAATAGGGTTGAACAGGTTAATATTCCAATGTATTCCTTGTTTGAACGCTTTTTCTTATATTTATCAATTTTTATTGCTGTCTTTTTTTTGCCTATCATGACGTGCTTTTTAACTTATCAAAGTGATTCCTTATCGCTTAGTATGCTCCTTAGAATTAAAGTTACAGAAGAAGAAGTATTTTTCCCAATTTATATTGAAATGTTTTTCGTCCTTTTTTTATTTGAACTTTATTATATTGTCTCTTTTAAATCACCTAAATTAACCCTATCTTCAATGGTTGTACTTGTAGGAGGTATTATTATTGGACAAAATACGATTGAATCAGGAATGGTTAGTGTCTTTGTAATGACGTGTGTTGCACTATGTTTTTTGGCAACATTTACAATTTCTTCTAATATTACCTTTGTAATGAGCTTATCCCTTTTAAGAATAATGCTTCTTGTAAGTACTATATTTTTAGGAATGTTTGGCTTTACGATTTCAGCCTTTTATTTGATTTGTAAAATTGCTGAGGAATCAACGTTCCATATTGATTTCTTATATCCGTTTATTCCTTTTGATAAAAAAGGAATAAGAAAGGTTGTTTTATTTGATTCATCTAAATCTTTAGTGGAAAGGCCAATTCCTTTAAATGTAAAAAACAGGAGAAAAAAGAAATGAGAAAATGGTTAGGGGTTTTACTTTTAGGAGCTATTATTTATTTAGCATCAACAAAATTTCGTTTATCTAATATTTTATATGTTTCGTCTTGTCATCTTGCTTATGAGAATGATGAGTATAAAGTTACAGCTTTAATTTTAGAAAACAATAATGAAAATGATATTATAAGAAGTCATAGTCGAGATATTGGAGGTGCTTTTACAATGCTTAGTGAGGCTTCGTCACTTATTATAAATTTCAGGCATATGCAAAGTGTAATTTTCGATTATAGTATCTTAAATGAAATATATATTATGGACATTAATTCATTTTTTTTAAACAATAGTGCCATTGATTTTAATTTTTATGTATTTGCATCAGATGTATCTAGCGAAGATTTATTCTCCTACCAAAATCCAAAAAGTGTAGATAATTATTATTCGCTTCTTAATGTTAATGATAAAACCGATAGTCAGTTTTCTTATATTAAGCCATGTCATTTAACAACATTTTTAAAAAAATGGAGTGATAATGCATTAGTTAAAATACCAATTATTGGTTTAAGTGAGGTATATAATAATAAAAATATTATGCTTAAGGGAGCAATATGCCTGACAAAAGAAAAGTATGATGTATTACTTGAACAAGATGAACCGTATTTATACCTTCTAAATAGTTTTAAAGATGGAGCTTTAAATTTAAGTGAATATCATGCAATTATAAATTCAAATAAAATTAGAATTAGATATAAAGATAAATTGATTATAAAAATTTGTCTTAAATATGAAGGATTGCTTAACTTAGATAATACGGATGAAATAGAGGCGTTTTTACTATCTAAATTAAGATTATTAGTTGATCATTTTTAACAAAATGAAATTGATTTTTTTAATATTAAGGAAATAAATAATTTAAGAAGCAAAAACTATAGTTTTAATGATATTATGATTGATTTAGAACTTCAAAAAAAATAAAAAATATAATTTATGATGTTGCTTTTTTAGAAAAAAAGAAGATATTTCTTGATTTACTTATTTTTATATGATATACTAAAAAAGCAATATTTAGGGGCGTAGCATAATGGTATTGTTGCGGTCTCCAAAACCGTCCGTGGGAGTTCGATTCTCTCCGCCCCTGCCATTATATTGAAATAAATGATGTAGTGAAAGCTACATTTTTTTATTTTTCATAAAAAAAATAATGTATATTATTTAATTGATGTATAAAAAAGCATTTTCATTTATAAAAAAATAGAATATAATCTATATGTAAGGTACTTTTATTGAGAGGATAGTGATGATTTATGCTAACTCTAAGTGGTTGGGAAATATTTGTCGTTTATATTCCGACAATATTATTTTTTGTTATTTTCTTATGGCAATTAATTGCTGGACTTAGAAGAGGACTTCGTAAATCAACAATATTGTTTATCAATATGATGATTGCAATGGGCGTTACTTTAATTATTTTCTTTATTTTCTTTGGAAGTAAGTTCGATGAAAATCTTGTAAAATATTATAATGTGATTGCTAATTGGTTTAATTTGGAAAGCCTTGGAAGTGTTTTAGGAACAGGCGTTGAGCATGCAAGGCTTTCAGATTATATTTTAGACCTCATTGTAAAAAATATAGATAGCACAAAATATGTAATATCAGATACGGCATCTTTAAGTGCTACTATACAACTTGTTATTGTGCTTGCAGAATCAATTACAAGATATGTTGTTTTCTTCGTAATGAGTATTGTATATTATTTGATGAAATTTTTACTATATATTATTTATTTAATTTTCTTTAAAGAAAAAAGATATAAAAAGAAAATTGCTCAAAATTTTTGTTTGGGAATTTCTACAAAAGAATATAAGCCAAAACATTTATGGGGAATGGCAGTTGGTGCCTTCCGTGGTCTTGTAGTTGGTATTTTTATCTTTAGTTTTATTGGTGGAGCATTTCATATGCTTACAAATGGAGAATATAGTAAGGATGATTTAATCGAGGAAGATGTTATCGTGGCAGATTCATTTCGTATTAATAGTGTAATTGAGATGGTAAATCGTTATGGTAAGACGGGAATCGGTCAGGTTTTAGAATCGATTGGTACAAAAAAGAATGGACCATGGTATTTATTGATTGCAGATGGAATTATATCTGTTGATTATGAGGTTACAATTGATGGTGAAGAAGTTGGTGGTACCCTCGTTCCTAGAAAAGAACTTGGACCAATTATGGGATTAGTTAAAGATAGCTATATATTATTTAAGGATTATAATGTCGATTTAAATAGATTAAATGATCCAACATATTTGTCAGAGGCATTAAATAGTGAAATTAATGGTATAACTTTAGCAGACCAATTAGATAAAATGATTGAAAGTCATAATTTTGGTAACTATACAATTAATTTATGTCAAAGCTTTTTGAATGCTGTTATGGCCAATCTTCCCGAAAATACAGATGATGCTAATGGTGATGGTAGTCAAGATATGGCGGCTAAGCTTTTAAATTGTATTTTTAAAGGTGAACATGCTGTAAAAGCTTCAAGCTTAGTAACTAATGAAAGTATTTCAAATGCTTTAAATTTAGCTATTACTGTTCTTGTAAATTATCAGGATATTAATAATTTTGCATCAGAGTTTAAAAATAGTGAGCAACAAACAGAAACACTTGTTTTTGGTTTAAAACCTTTAAATGAGGAAACTAAGAAAACATACAAGGGTGTAAGTGATACATTAGTTGCAATTGGTGATTATATTGGTAAGCTAGATTGTATTAAGGATGGCTTGATTTCGGATATTGTTATTATTTTATTAGATACTTTAAAAATGGATGGTGTTGATAAGACAGATAGCTTTAAAAATCAAGAATATATAAATTCATGTGAACAAGTTAAGTGGAAAAATAATCTTCATGATATTTGCAATACTCTTGCTGATTTCGTAAATCATATTACGGAGTATAATTTATATGATACAAATGCTTTGTTAAACGATATAATTGATAATTTAGATAATGAAAATAGTGATTCTAGAAAAATAATTGATGAAATCTTAGATGCTGACTTTTCAGGTGTTATATTAAATAATCCTAATTTGATTAATATTATGTCACAGACAATTAATAATTCGACACAAGGGTTGATTTCCTTAGGTTCTAATATTAAGCTTGGCACATATTATGATGTTAATAATGATAAACATGAAGGTGATTTAACTAACATCATTAAGAATTTTATTTCTGAGACAAAAATAATCTATAATATTGTAAAAGAAAATAAAGATCAACCTAAAAAAATTGTTAGTGATATATTTGAAAATGAGTCAGTGACAAGTAAGCTTTCAAATATTGTTGATTCAAAAAGTACTATTTATTCACCAACCTTACATTCTATTATTTCTTCAGCTTTAATGAACTTAAATATCGTTATGCCAGAAAATAGTGGAATTAGAATTGTAATTGAAGAAGAATATGTTGATGATAATCAAATCAACTCAGAAGCTTTAACGGAGGCTTTATCAACAATAATTAAATATATTCCTAAATTTTTAGCTGATGATTTTAATTATAAAACAGATGTTACGACTACAATGTTAAATGATTTAGTAGGTATTAAACTTTTAAGAGCATCTATATCAGAAGTAATTTATTATGCATTATCACAAGTTGAAGAAATAAATAATTATATTCCAAATACTTTTTTACTTGGCGATGGTAATGATAATAATTTAAAAAAATGGACGGAAAAAAATGGTGAAATTGATATTCTTCTTCAAATTATAAATGCTGGTGAAAAAGAAGACGAGCAATCTAAGAGTTTATTGCAATTATTATTAAATTATTCAGATGAAACTGATATAGTTAAGGAATTTCTAGCATATGATTTGGAAACACTTGATACAATTGAAACTGCATTATTGGATTCTAATGTTTTAAATTGTATTATCGTAGGTTTTATTGAAGATATAAGCATAAATGAGACTAAAATTAAATTGCCAAATTTATGTATGAGCAGTGTGGGAAATAAAAAGAAAATTAAGAGTGATTTAAACATCTTTACGATATTAAAGGAAACAAATCTTTATGATGTGATTAAATCTGATGATGTGACCAATAATGTTATTAACTTTATGTTTGATACTGACAAAATTGATATAATATTTAGTAATCGTATTATTAATTCAATAATGACGCAGTCTTTACTTTCTTTAAACAAAGATGAAGTTAGGATAATTGTGCCAATTACATCTTATACGGAAGAAGCAATTAAGGTTAATGATAAAATTATTAAAACAACAGAAATAACCGGCGCAATTAAGATTTTAAAGACATTATTTATGCGTGATGAAGATGGGAAATATAATATAAATAAAATTGATTATAATAAAATATTTGATATTTATTTGAATGAAACAGATATTATTGGTGCGACTGTTGCGGGTATTGTAAGACTAAAGGTTAAAGATCCTGTAAAAATTCCTACTAATTTAGTTACTGTTGATTTAGAACAAAATTATGTTTCTAGTGGATGGAAAGAAGAAATTGTTGATGTTATTGATGGCTTGAAGGCTTTAAAAATAACATTCAATGATGATGGAAATGTTTCATTCAAAGCTAATGATGTTATTAAAAATTTAAATAAAATAGCTGAAGGCTATGATAAAACTAATTTAGAACGTATGTATGCAAGTGATACATTAAAGCTAACAATGTATAATACAATAATAAAAAGCGATGATGCAGTTAAAATGCCATTAGATGCGATTGATATATTATTGAATGTAGAAGATGATAAATATATAAAACTTAATGAAATTGAAGCTTTGGTTAATACGGTAAATGCATTGGGTATTGAAGATATTGAAAATTTTGACGTAAAAGGTATTTTTAAAGACCAGACAAAATTTGAAGCATTAAATAAAGCTATGTCCGATTCGACAATATTAAGATATACAACAACATCCTATCTCTTAAAGAATGAAGAACATATTTTTGTGCCAGACTGTGCATATGATACTAATACTATTTCAAAAATGATTTCTACAGCTGAGGCTCAAGCTTTAGTTAATGTAATTGAAATTTGTGGTGACCTTGATACTTTCAATTATAATGAAATTTTCAAAAAAGAAGCTGATGATATCATAAGTATTGTTAATAATTCCAGTATTATCCGTTCTACGTTAACAAATAATTTGAAAAAAAATGATAATATTGGCATTCCAGAATCTGCTTATGACCTAGAAGCTGCTCAAGTTGCTAAGGAGTTAAAAGCTTCCGCTAGGAATGAGATGCTAACCAAAGATGAGTTTGAAGGTCTTATTTTAGTTATTAAAAATATAGGACTTAATTCAACCGATGATTTTAACTTTGACAATATATTTAAACTTAATAAAGAAGAAGTATTTATTAATTTAAATAAATCAACAGTCTTAAGATATACAATCGGTGCTAAGCTAAATGAAAGTGATAATCTGATCGTACCAAAGGCAGCTTATGATGATACTATAATTGTAGATGATTGCTTCCTTGATAGTAATTCAACGGATTATTTGTATAAGAAGCTTTTATTAGAAACTGAGATTGAAGCCTTATTTGATGTAATTGAAAAATGTAATGGCACAACTGAAGGCTTTGATTTTAACACTTTACTAAATGATTTATCATTTGACTTCGCATCTAAAGTTAACAGTTCATATATTTTAAGAAGAACAGTTACAGAAAAGATGCCAGAAAATATTAATGTGCCTGATGAAGCTTGTGAAAAAATATATGAGGAAAGATATATTAAAACTAATGAAATAACAGCTTTATTTGATGCTACATCTTTACTTAATTTAAGTAATACTAAAGATTTCAATTTTGATTCTTTCTTAAATATAGCAAATATAGATGAAACGATTAATAAATCATTAATCTTAAGATGTACTGTAACGGATACTATTTGTCATGTAGATAAACTTACAGTTACGAAATTAGTCATGGATGCTGAATATAAATCTTTAATTATTACAAAAGAAGAACTTACAAGTTTGGTGAGTGCGATTAATACGCTAGGTATTACAAGCCTTGAAAGTACAGATGTTTCTATTGAAAAAATATCAACTAATTTGAATGTAATCCTTGAAAGTGGAATTCTTACAGCAACTATTAGCGATAACATGTATACCAAAAATTGTAAACTTGACTTAGACTATAATGATAGTACATATTTATGGAATGATGCTAATAATGTAAATAATTATTATGTTATGCAAAATACATATATTAAAGAATATATTGATACTATCATTGAAGTATTGGGCGAAGATGCTTCCTATGGTGCTACAATTAATCTTAATACATATGATTCCCAAACAATTTCTAAAATTAAAACAATGGCTAAATCACGAATTATACTATTGACAAATAGTCAAGATATTATTGATTATGTTAATAATTTAAATCTATTGTTAAGGAGTCTAAACATTAAATCAATTAATATTAATGATTACACAGCATATGTTAATTCCATTCTAATGTATCAAGGTAATGAATTTAGTATTAATGATAATCTTGAAATTATTTCTGACGTTGATGGATTAATTTCAAAAATTAATGAGGCTATTGAACAACTCCCAAATTATCAGATTTAAGCTTAAATAAAAATATCTAGCCTAATATAAGGTTAGATATTTTTTCATTATTTTAAAGAAATTTCACCAGAAATATTTGTTTCAAATATAGTACGAATTTTTTTTAAATCATTGGTTTGTCCTAACGCCCACATAAGCTTTGTAATGGCTGCCTCGGTGGTCATATCATAGGCTTCAATAACCCCAGCACTCAAGGCTTTTTTACCAACTTGATAGATGTTAAAGTTGGCTGCTTCGTATAAGCATTGACTACATACTATAACTGGTATATTTTTATTATAAGCTTCTAGTAATTTAGGGACGAAATCTCGTCTTACAAATTGAATCCCGCCAGCACCAAATGCTTCAATTACAATTCCTTGAACCTTGGCTTTAATTAATAAATCAATAATAGCTGGATTTGTTGCAGGAGTAAGCTTTAATAAAAATACATTACTATTAATTTTATTATTAAAGGTTGTATCTAAATCATGCCGAGGAATCAAATTTTTTTGAAGAGTTAGTCCATGAGAATCAACGATTCCAACTGGTGGGGTATTGATTGATTCAAAGGCATGGAATGAGGTAGTTCTAACTTTTACAGCTCTAGTACCCAAAATAATTTGACGGTCAAAAGCTAAAAATACACCACCAACACCAGACATAGCCATAGCAAATGCACTTCTTAGGTTGAAGATAGCGTCGGTTAAAAAGTTACCAATGGGAAGCTGAGAGCCTGTAAATATGATAGGTATTTTGGGATTTTGAATCATAAATGAAATCATTGAAGCAGTGTAGGCCATTGTATCAGTTCCGTGCGTTATTATGATTGCATCATAATTATTGATATCAAGATAGATTGCTTTTGCAATTACATTCCACTCTTCAGGTTGAATGTTTGAACTATCAAGAAGAAGAATCTCTTTAACATAAAGCTCAAATTCTTTGTTATTTTCAACCCCCATTTGTTTTAAAATTGTATTTGCAGAAGATGGAATGAGTCCATTTTCTGTTTCTATAGATGATATAGTACCACCTGTCGTTAGCATAAGGATTTTTTTCACTATAATACCTTCCTTTTTTGTTTTGATAAGCAAAACTTATATATTCATATTAATTTAGTTTGTTTTTAAATTACAGTTATCATTATATTATTTTTTGTAGTAATTTTAAAGATATTTCTTTTTAATCACATAATTCTCATATTATTTAATGATAGAATGCATATGAAAAAATAAAAAAAGCCTAGCAAGCTAGACTCTAATTTCTTCATGGGGCGTACGACAGGAATCGAACCTGCGAGTGCTGGTGCCACAAACCAGAGTGTTAACCACTTCACCACGTACGCCATATGCGAAGTAATTATATCAAAAAAACCATGGGTTGTAAAGCATTATTTTTATTTTTCTTGAAAAAAAAATATATTTAATATATAATAATATTAGTCAATTATGAAAGGATAGAAACTAATGAAACGATTTAAGGTATTTAAAATATTGTATTATTCATTTATGATAGTAATTGGAATTATTTTTTGTTTTGTGCTACCATCATATAATAAATGGAATACAACGACTAAAAGATTGAAAAATGATATTAAAGACGAAAATTATGGTGCTTTACCAGGTTATTTTGGAGCGGTTTATAATGAAAATCCAATTATAATGCTTGAAAATGATAAAGGTGCTACAATGGTCGTATTTGAATCTGTAAGCTATATGCGTGTCGATGAAAACGAAAATTATTCTTATGCGTATTTAATTTATATGGGATTTGTAATTAATCCCGTTGATTATAAATACGATGACAATGTTGATGGTTCAGGTAATAAATATAATAATCGTGGAATTAAGATTAATAATAATGAAGATATAATTGAAATTCCGGATACAAGTTATTTTTATGTGACTGATCTTAATTTCTTTTATTTTGAAATATCATCATCAGATCTAGCAAAGCGTAATATTTCTAAGGTTTCTTCAATTGATATTTTAGATAATTCAGGTAATTCTTATTTATCAAAAACAGGATTAAATGTAGGCTTTGATAGCGATTCAGCCTTCTTTAAAGTTGCTACTGAATATAAGAAGTTAGTGAATGAGTCTATATATCATAATCAAATGACAATTGAAGGAACAGTAATATATAATGATTCCGGTTCATTATTTAAGGCTGGCACAGTTATTAAATATACTCCATACGGATCACCAACTTTAAATCTTGAATGTAATACATTAAATAATTTAGAATTTACTAATGCAACAAAAAATGAATCTAATACTACTTATAAGCTTCAAGCTGGTAAAGAATTAGAAATTAAAATTACCGCTGATACGACAATTAGTGGCTTAACATTCAATTATGGAAGTATTTCTGTAAGATATGGTTTTGATTCGAATACAAATACATATAGTGAAAACTTTAAGAATGAAACATATTATTATGGTATTAAAAATGACATAACTGATTCAAAAACCATTGGTATTAAATATGATGTAAATGATGTAAATGATAGATATAGCACTTGGAAAGATGAATATACTAAAACGAATGATTTAGGCTATAAACTTGCAGATGTTTCCGATATTATGAAAAGTGCAAAAATCAAAACGATTATTCAAATTGTTTGCTATTTCTTAATCGTATTTATTATTGGTGACTTCTTAGTTGGTAAAAGAAGAATTCTTGCATTCTTTAACCGCTTATTTGGCAAGAATAAAAAAGGAAGACAAGAAGATGAAGTTACAATTAGCAACGAATATGAAGTCAATGTTATATGTTCTGCTCATGTTCCCGTTGGCTATAAGGATAAGATTAGTGTAGTATATGGTAAGGCTAATGGCGAAAAGATGCTATTTGAGCTTGACTATACGCATAATTATAAAATGGCTAAACGTTATAAAAATGGTGAATATGAATTTTTAGCATTAGATGCTAAGGGACTTCATTTAATTAAAACAAACAATAAAATCAATGTGCGTGGATATCGCTTTGAACTTGTTTTGTCACTTGCATATGACGATGTTAAACCTGAGGTTGAAGACAGTCAAAAAATAATAGAAAATGAAGAAACTACTAAAAATAAAGAAGCTGATACTTCAAATGAAGATTCAACTAAAACAGAAAGATAAATGAAATAATTTAGCAAAAATTGACAAGTCTTTTAGTATTTGCTATAAACAAAATATAAAATAATTTGCGTATAGTTGAGTAAATAAAATGACCTTGCCTCCTCCCGGATTTACGCCGGGGGGAATATTTATCATCCTAAAAATGGATCATGTTTACATGGTCTTTTTTTGTTCTTGATGGTGCTTAGGGAAGAGGTAAATAGCTTATGATGTTTGAAGAAAAGTTATGTTTTTGGTCATGGGAAGAAGATGTTATCCCATGCAAATTTTATTTGGACCATTTAAATGATTGGTCAAAAAAATTAAATATATCTAAGCTTGTTGAAGACTTAAAAAATAAAGGTTTTAAAATTATACTTTCAAATTATGTGTTTTAAAGATGAAAAATGAAATATTCAAAAAAAGAGTATATTGACTTTTCGAGAGAAATTAAAATATGACAATTATTTGACTTTTATAATAAAATATGCTATTTTTATTAAGACAAAAGTGAGGATGTATGTTATGCAAAAAATAAGAAAAGCTGTTATACCTGCTGCTGGCTATGGTACTCGTTTTTTACCAGTTACTAAGGCTGTTGCTAAAGAAATGCTACCTATCATTGATACACCAACAATTGAATATATTGTTCGTGAAGCAATGGAAAGTGGTATTGAAGAGTTTTTAATTATTGTATCGGGAAATAAAAATGCTATTATTGATTATTTCGATAATAATTTTGAACTTGAATATCAATTAAAACAAAAAGGAAAAACACATGAGCTTGAATTAATTACAGAATTACCTAAGAAGCTTAATATTCATTTTGTTCGTCAACATGAGCAATTAGGTCTTGGACATGCAGTATTATGTGCTAAGGAATTTATTGGTAATGAACCATTTGCTTTGCTTCTTGGTGATGATGTTTATGTTGGAAATGGAACACCTGCTCTTGCTCAACTAGTTGATGCCTATAATCAAACAGGCTCATCAATTTTAGGAACTTTAAAGGTTAAGGATAGTGATGTTTCTAAATATGGTATTTGTAAGCCAGTTGAGGGGGAAAGTGGACGTATTCAAAAACTTGAATCAGTTGTTGAAAAGCCTCGCGTTGAGGATGCTCCATCTAATCTTGCTATTGGTGGACGTTATATTTTAACACCAACTATTTTTAAGTATCTTGAAACGCAAACAAGAGGGGCTGGAAATGAGATTCAGCTTACTGATGCTATTTTACGTATGATGGCAGAGGAAAGCGTTTATTCAATGGAAGTAGATGGTCGTCGTTATGATATTGGTTCTAAGCTAGGCTTTATTACTGCCACTTTAGAATTTGCCTTAAAACGTGATGATTTACGTGATGACGTTAAGGCTTTAATTGAAAGCTTAAAATAGTCATTTCTTATAAAAAAATACACAATATTATAATTATTATATTAATAAATATGCTAGAATATTATTGTTCTAGTATTTTTTTATTTAAGGAGCTTTTTACATGAAATATACAAATCCTATTTTACAATTTGATTTTTCTGACCCTGATGCAATTAGAGTTGGAAATGATTTTTATATGGTAGCCTCATCATTTAATTATGTACCAGGTATTCCCCTTTTACATTCTAAAAATTTAGTTGAATGGGAACTCATTAACTATGTGGTTGATATACTTCCAAAAGAGTTTGATGATGTGTTACATGGTGAAGGCTTATGGGCACCGTCAATTAGGTATCATGATTCATGGTTTTATTGTATAATTCCTGATCCTGATAGAGGAATTTATATAACAAAAACACAAGATCCTTATGGAAAGTGGGAACCTATGTGGTGTGTTATCGAAGGGAAGGGTATAATTGACCCATGTCCTATATGGATAGATGATAAATGCTATATGGCAGTTGGCTTTGCTAAAAGTAGAATTGGCTTTAATTCATCAATTGGGTTATATGATGTATCGCCAGATCTTAAGAAGCAAATTTCTGCGTCATATCAAATTATATATGATGGTCATGATAATAACCCTACCATTGAAGGATCTAAGTTTAACTATCGTAATGGATATTTTTATATTATGTGTCCTGCAGGTTCTGTAAAGGGAGGCTGGCAGGTTGCGTTAAGAAGTAAAAATATTTATGGACCTTATGAATCTAAGGTTGTGTTAATGCAAAATGGTACTAAAATAAATGGACCTCATCAGGGTGCTTTAATTGATTTAGATGATAATGATAATTGGGCTTTTATTCATTTTCAGGATATGTGGGCTTATGGAAGAATTGTTCATTTAGAGCCAGTAATGTGGTATAATGATTGGCCAATATGTGGCCATGTTGGTGATCCATTACTTGCAGGGGCTCCTGTTAGTGAGGCTGATTATCCGCTTGATGTTAAAACAAACTATAAAATTGATTTAAATGATAATTTTAAAGATAATAAACTATCACTTTTATGGCAAACACAAGCTAATCCCAAAAAATATTGGTTCAGTTTTAATAAAGGTCTTGTTTTAAATTGTATTAAGACAGATGCTTGCGATCTTCATCTTGTACCACAAATTTTGACTCAAAAGGTACCAGCTTTAGAGTTTGATACCAAAACTTTAATTGAGCTTGATAATTTGAAAGAAAATGACGCAGTTGGTTTTACAATGATGGGAACTAACTATACATATATTGAAATTAAAAGGATAGATAACAAATTAGAGTTGTCGTTATATGAAGGAAGCTTTAATACTCATGATATATGTGTATTTAAAGAAGAATATCAAGATGATAAAATTATATTAGGATTAAAGGCTCGTAATGAGGCTATTTATGATTTAAGATATCAATACACTATAAATGGTAAAGAAATTGAAAAGAGCTATCTTGCAAGTGCAGGAAGATGGATTGGAGCTACCTATGGTCTTTATGCTAGAGGAAATGGTGGAAGTGCTTTAGTAAAGTATTTTAATACGACAAAACTTAAATAATAAATGAGGATGCTTATGAAGAGTACCCCCAAAGTTGGACTAGAGTAAAATCTAGAAAGACTTAGGGGTATTTTTTTATGAAATTAAAAGATGAAGATATTAAAGAAATAGCAAGATTAATAGATGAAG
>MNRZ01000053.1 GCA_001916215.1 Clostridium sp. CAG:307_30_263 | reverse complement strand
GTAAAAAGAAACGGATTGAGTCCTTTAGAATATAGACAACAATCCGTATCTCAATTATAATATTAAATTACTTAGTCCAATTTATTGGGTACCTAACAAAATATGCCTCCTTTATTTTTTATAGTAATTAGCAGCTACCTCCATCATTACTCTTTTTAAGCTCCTGCTTATAAGCATATAAGAAATATGCGATTTCAAAAATAGCGGTAATGACCCAAGAGAATATATAAACTAAATATAATGATGTTATTGTATGGAAATAAGCAAAAATTGTATATACCCAAATAACTCTAAAAACACAAGAGCCTGTTATTACAATAATCGTTGGAATAAAACTTTTACCAATACCTCTTGAAGCCGCAATCGTGTTATCCATAAATGCACTAAATGTGTAGGAAAAAGCCATTATTTTGAGTCTTTCATAACCAGCATCTACTACTTGTTCCTCGTTTGTAAAAATTCTTAAAAAAGGACGTCCTAGAGTCAAGAAGAAAAGCCCCATAATAACTCCCGTTAAAAATGAATAAACTAAAGCAATTAAATAAGATTGCTTAACTCTTTTTTGATTACCAGCCCCAAAATTTTGACTCATATAACTTGCACAAGCTGTATAAAAGGCTGCCATTACATTAAATGTAATCGAATCTGCATTTTGAGCTGCACTATTTCCTTTTACAACACCACCATCGAATGAATTAACTCCACTTTGAATAAACAAATTAGCAATAGCAAAAATAGCTGATTGAAAGCCTGATGGAAGACCTAATGATAAAACTAAATGAGAATATCCATCATATAATCTAATATCTTTAATAATAAGCTTAATATTTGTATTTTCTTTCATGAGGCTTATCATTAAAAGAAATGCAGAGATATATTGACTTATGATTGAAGCTAGGGCTACTCCTTCTACACTCATCTTAAACGCAATTACAAATAACAAGTCTAAGCCAACATTAAAAATACCAGAAATACCTAAGAAAATTAGTGGTCGTTTCGTATTACCTTTAGCACTATAGCAAGCATTTCCAAAATTATATAAAGCATTAGCAGGCATACCTATAAAATATATCTTTAAATAAAGCGTTGCACCATCAATAAATTCATCCTTAGTCTTAAGCCATATAAGTAAATATTTTGAGAAGAAAAAGCCAAGTAAAAATAAAATAATTCCCATAATAATACTAAGAACAAATGATGTATGCAAGGCATCATGGACATTTTTACTATTTCTTTGACCTAAGTATCTTGCAATTAAAACATTGATTCCATTTCCAAGACCAATTAAAAATCCCGTAAATAATGTAACTAAAATAGTTGTTGATCCAACCGCACCTAAAGCTTCTGGTGAAGAAAACTTTCCTATTACTGCCACATCAGTCATATTAAAAAGGACCTGTAACAAATTAGAAACAAAAAGCGGCAAGCTAAAAAGTAGTATTCCCTTCCAAAGAGAACCTGTTAACATTTTTTTTGAATCGTCGGCCATATTAACACCTCAAATACAAATTAAATTTTAACATATTATTTTGTTTAAGCAAGCATAATATAATTTAATCGGAATATATTTTAATAGGTGATTTGATGGCAGTTGTTAAATACAATAATGAAGAAATAGCCTTACTTGCGAGATTAATGCGAGCGGAGGCTGAAGGTGATGGTAAAATGGGGATGTTACTTGTTGGAAACGTAGGAATCAATCGTGTTAGGGGCAATTGTCTCGATTTTAAAAATATTAATACTATTACAAAAATGGTTTATCAATCACCTGGCGGCTTTGAAGCAACTACTAAATCATACTTTAATCAACGAGCACGTGAGGTTGACAAAAAGCTAGCCAAAAGAGTGATTAATGGTGAACGCTTTAGTCCAGCTAAAACTGCTTTATGGTTCTATAATCCTTTCGGTGAAGGATGTAAAGCCTCATGGTTTGGGCAATGGAATAGTGGAAAATATAAAAGTCATTGCTTCTACCAGCCGCTTAAAAGTGAAAATTGCTACTAGGAGGAATTTTATGAATTATTGTGGTGGTTATATGCAGTATCCTTATTTTATGGGACCTATGTCTTATCAACAGGCTCCCCAACAAACATTTAATGAAGAATCATATATTGAAAATATCTTAAGATTAAATCTTGGAAAAAAAGTTTCAGTGTATATGAATTTTGAACAAAGCCAATGGGGCTCAAAAATATTTAAAGGAACTTTAGAGGCTGCCGGAAAAGATCACATTATTATTTCCGATGATGAAACAAATATGCGATACCTTCTTCTTTCAATTTACCTAGACTACATTACCTTTGATGAGGAAATAAATTATTATTATCCTTATGAAGAACCTAGTAACAAATATAACTGCCAGAATAGGTGGTTCTTTTGTTTTTTATGTATTTATTTTTAATTTTGATATGTTAATTTCTTTTCTAAATATGTTGGTAGTTCTTCTAAAATTTTAAATTTGGAAATTGCTAAATTCTTAGTATTCTTAAGAGACATTTTACATACAATACTATTTGCTTGTTTTAAAATGACAATTCCTATTGTTGGTGAATCAATTTCATTTTTAACAAATTCATCTATATAATTAGTATAAAATAATAATTGACCTAAATATTCAGGCTTAAATTTAGTATTCTTAAGTTCAATTATAACTCTTCATGTGAGAATGATTTAGTCATAATTATTATAGTTAATGTTGACCATTGAATTTCTCTCACAGGATGTGACAATATTTCGCTTTTGTTAAATTCCCTTGCAAAAAGCGACATTCTATATAAATTTTCATAAGAATAACCTTTCCCATATTCCTTTAAATCATTAGCTAGATTCTTTATATATTTACTACCCCAAATTTTCCTTTTATTAATAATCGTACCAATCTCATAATAGGTTATAATCATCGCACTATTTACTACAACCATAGCTTTATTTTGATTGGTTCTAATAGCCTACTTGATTTCTTGTAAATCCTTAAAATAGTCTTTTTCAATTACTTCATTTTCTTGTTCTTTAATCATTTTCATACCTCACGTCTTTTAATTATTTTCC